>NZ_CADFDY010000002.1:0-152708 GCF_902833095.1 Burkholderia sp. BCC1208
CGGCTCGGCTCGGCATCGGCTCGGCTCGGCTCGGCTCGGCTCGGCTCGGCTCGGCTCGGCATCGGCTCGGCATCGCCGTCGCGTCGGGGGCTGCACGTCGCGCAACGCCGCTACCCGCGCAGCGGACCATCCGTATCGCCCGCTTCGATTGCCGGCGCTTCGAGCCGGTGATCGCGCACGCCGTCGTCCAGCAGCCGCAGCATCAGTTCCGCCAGCGCGCGCCCCGATGCATGCCCGGTCGGCTGCACGACCGCCGTGACGCGATACGGATGCGCGATATCGGGCGGCACGCCGTCATAGACGATCAGCGACATGTCCGCGCCCAGGCGCAGCCCGCTGTCGGCCAGCGCGCGAAACGCGCCGGCGCCCGCGATGTTGTTGTCGACCAGCAGCGCGGTCGGCGGCTCGGCGTGCGCGAGCAACGCCCGCGCTGCCTGCAGCCCGCCGTCGTGCGTAAACGGGCACTCGACGAGCAGCGCCGGATCGATCTCGATACCGGCTTCGCGCAATGCCGACAGATAACCGGCACGCCGCTGCGCGGCGAAATTCAGCGTCAGCGGCGCGCTGATCATCGCGATGCGCCGATGCCCGAAGCCGATCAGCCGGCGCACCGCGTCGCGCGCGCCCGCCTCGTTGTCGAAGTCGAACCACGCATACGGGCCGGCCGCCTGCGTGCGGCCGTACGCGACATACGGAAACGCGTTCGCTCGCAGGTACGCGATACGCGGATCGTCCACCAGCGTGCGCGCGACGATCAGCCCGTCGACGAGCTTGCCGTCGACGATCCGCCGATAGGTGTCCAGTTCCGCGTTCGGTCGCGCGGACGCGATGATGAAATCGAGATTGCGCTCGGCGAGCCGCTCGGTGATGCCCGCGACGACTTCGCCGAACCGCGGATCGCCGAGATCGCCGGCGCCGAACGGGTAGACGATCCCGATCACGTCGGCCCGCCCGGTCGCGAGCCGCCGTGCGGTCGGGTCGGCCACGTAGCCCATTTCCCGCGCGGCCTTCGCCACGCGCTCGCGCGTCGCCTCGCTGACGTCGTCATAACCGTTCAACGCGCGACTGACCGTGGTCCGCGACAAGCCGAGCGCGTCCGACAGCACCTTCAGATTCACCTTCACCGTCATTCCTCGCATTCGCCGATCCGCCCGGCGGCCCGACGACCGGGACACGCCGACGGGTAATTATTTCCATTGGGTAATCATTACCGTCAAATAAATATCTTTTGCGTTCCAAACCGGTTTGAAATAGCATCCAAACCGGTTTGGACATCGATGCCCACTCAGCCGTTCACTTTCACCTTCCAAGGAAACAACGACGAGATGACATACTTTCCCCTTTTCCGCCCGGCCGCGGCCAAACGTTTGCTGCTCGCTGGCGGCGCACTCGCCGCCTTCGCGTCCGTCGCGCACGCGCAGTCCGGCGGCACGGGCGCGCCCGTGCCCACGCCCCATACGCAGCAAGCCTACGATCCCGAAGGCAATTTCACGATGCGCTGGACGCGGGCGGACATCCGCCAGATCGTCGCGCAATCGCATACCGCCGGCGCCGACAAGAATTCGCTGCCGCAGGCGCTGACGATGCCGGACATCCCGCAGGATTTCCCGCTGATCAACTCGAACGTGTGGGTGTGGGACACGTGGCCGCTGGCCGACCTGCGCGCGAACCAGCTCAGCTACAAGGGCTGGGAGGTGATCTTCTCGCTCACCGCCGATCCGCACGCCGGCTACACGTTCGACGACCGTCACGTCCACGCCCGCATCGGCTTCTTCTATCGCCGCGCCGGCATCCCCGCGTCGCAACGCCCCGCGAACGGCGGCTGGACCTGGGGCGGCCACCTGTTCCCGGACGGCGCGAGCGCCCGGGTGTTCGGCACCGCGCCGATGACCAACAACGCCGAATGGTCGGGCTCCGCACGCCTCACGCACGGCGACAACGTCAGCCTCTACTACACCGCGACGTCGTTCAACCGCTCGGCGCCCGGCGGTGCCGACATCACGCCGCCGCAGGCGATCATCACGCGCACCGACGGCCACATTCACGCCGACGACAAGCACGTGTGGTTCAGCGGCTTCGACGATCACAAGGCGCTGCTGGAACCGGACGGCAAGTACTACCAGAGCGGCCAGCAGAACACCTACTTCTCGTTCCGCGATCCGTTCGTGTTCACCGACCCCGCCCATCCGGGCAAGACCTACATGGTGTTCGAAGGCAACACCGGTGGCCAGCGCGGCGCACGCACCTGCACCGAGGCCGATCTCGGCTACGCGCCGAACGATCCGAACCGGGAAGATCTCAACGCGGTGATGAATTCGGGCGCAGTGTATCAAAAGGCCAACGTCGGCCTCGCGGTCGCGACGAACCCGCAACTGACCGAGTGGAAGTTCCTGCCGCCGATCCTGTCGGCGAACTGCGTCGACGACCAGACCGAGCGCCCGCAGATCTATCTGAAGGACGGCAAGTACTACCTGTTCACGATCAGCCACCGCACGACGATGGCAGCCGGCGTCGACGGCCCGGACGGCGTGTACGGCTTCGTCGGCAACGGCATCCGCAGCGACTTCCTGCCGCTGAACGGCGGCAGCGGCCTCGTGCTCGGCAACCCGACCGACTTCTCCGCGCCGGCCGGCGCACCGTATTCGCAGGACCCGAACCAGAACCCGCGCGAATTCCAGTCGTATTCGCACTACGTGATGCCGGGCGGGCTCGTCGAGTCGTTCATCGATGCGATCGGCCCGCGCCGCGGCGGCACGCTCGCGCCGACGGTGAAGGTCAACATCAACGGCACGTCGACGGCGGTCGACCGCACGTATGGACGCGGCGGCCTCGGCGGCTACGGCGACATCCCGACGAACCTGCCGGCGACGGGGGCCGGCCACAACGACGGCCCGGGCACCCGCCCGTAACGGCGGCGGCAATCAGGATAGCCAACGATAACGATCGTCGCTGAAGGCACGAGGTTCAGGAGGCGCGTATCGCGCGTGTCGCGTGTGCGCCTCCTCTTTTTTCGACTTTTCTTTCGAACCCTTGCGCATGCCGCCGTTGCAGCCGGCGTGCGCCCTCCTTTCCCGCTTCGCCCGACGAAGCGCCCGGCCCCGCATGAAATCGACGTCTTTCCGCTTTTCCGTCCGCCTCGTCCGGCTGCTGCTCGTTTGCATCGCCTGCACGCAGGCCGCCGCCGCTGCGTGCGACACGCAGGCCGGCAACGGCACGCCGCAATGGCGGCCCGCCCTCCACTACACGCCGCAGCGCAACTGGATGAACGACCCGAACGGGCTCGTCTACGAGAACGGCCGCTATCACCTGTTCTATCAGTACAACCCGCTCGGCAACGACTGGGGCAACATGTCGTGGGGCCACGCGACCAGCACCGATCTCGTCCACTGGCGCGAGCAGCCGGTCGCGATGCGCGCGAACGCCACCGAGGAAATCTTCTCCGGCTCGATCGTCGCCGACACCCTGAACACGTCCGGTCTCGGCAAACCGGGCCACACGCCGCTCGTCGCGCTCTATACGAGCGTCTACAAGCCCGGCTCGGGTCACGCAGCCGGCATACAGGCCCAGTCGCTCGCGTACAGCCTCGACCAGGGCACGACCTGGCAGCCGTATGCGCACAATCCGGTGCTGACGCTCGATCCGGAATCGAAGCAATTTCGCGACCCGAAAGTGTCGTGGTATGCGCCGGGCGGCTACTGGTTGATGACGACGGTCGTCGCCGATGCGCACGTCGTGAAGCTCTATCGTTCCGACGACCTGATCCACTGGTCGTTCCTGAGCGACTTCACGCTGCCGGACGTGCCGCATGCGGGCGCGCTGTGGGAAATGCCCGATCTCGTCCCGCTGCCGCTCGACGGCGATCCCCGCCGCATCAAGTGGGTGATGATCGTCAACGTGAATCCGTGGTCGATCGCCGGCGGTTCCGGCGCGATGTATTTCGTCGGCAACTTCGACGGCCGCACGTTCGTGCCCGACCGCGTCGCGCCGGCCGGCTCGGATCCCGCGCAATTCCGCTGGGTCGATCACGGCGCCGATTTTTATGCGGCCGGCACGTTCTCCGGCGCACCGGGCGCCCGGCCGGTCGCGATCGCATGGATGGGCAACTGGGACTACGCGGCAAAAGTGCCGACCACCCCATGGCGCGGCGCGACCACGCTGCCGCGCGAACTGTCGCTGAAGACGATCGACGGCGAACCGCGCCTCGTCGTCGCGCCCGCCGCCGCTTTCGACGCATGGGCCGACGGCCGGCCCGCCGTGCACGAAGGCGACGTCACGGTCGACTCCGCTACCCGGGTGCTGTCGGCCGCCACGCGCGGCGTGGTCCAGCGCATCACGGTGACGCTCTCGACGCAGCGTGCCGCGCGCGCGGGGCTGATCGTCCGGCGCTCGAGCGACGGCTCGATCGGCACCCGGATCGTGTACGACACGGCGAAGCGCACGCTGACGCTCGACCGCTCGCAATCCGGCGAAGCGAATTTCGCCGGCACGTTCAGCCGCGAGCACATCGTCGATCTGCCGCTCGAACACGGGCAACTGCGGCTCGAAATCGTCGTCGATCGCGGGTCGGTCGAAGTATTCGCGAACGGCGGCCGCGTGGTGCTGACGGACCTGATCTTCCCGCCGCTCGATGCGGATCGCGTGGCCGTGTTCGCCGAGCAAGGCCGCGCGACGTTCGCGGGGTTGACGGTGACGCAGCTGGAAGCCGGCGGCGCGACGCATGGCGCCTGTGCGTCCCGATAGAGGCATGTGACGGGGGGCCGCTCGCCCGGCGCCGTATCGGCCGGTGACGGTCCCCGCCCGCCTCGCCTCTCAGAGCAGCCCCATCCCGCCCGACGCGATGATTTCCGCGCCGACGATGAACGCGGATTCCGGCGCGCTCAGGTGCAGCACCGTCGACGCGATTTCATCCGGCGTGCCGAACCGGCCGACCGGTACGAGCCCCCTGATCTTGTCGGCGGTCTCGTCGAGCGCCGCCGCATCGAGCCCGAGCTTGCCGTACAGCGGCGTCTGCACGGGCCCCGGGCTGACCACGTTCACGCGCACGCCCTGCGGCAGCAGTTCCGCCGACAGCGTCCTCGCGAACGAATTGACGGCCGCCTTGCTCGCCGCGTACACCGACGAGCCGGGCATCCCGATATGCGCGTTGATCGAGCCGTTGATCACGATCGATGCGCCGCGGTTCAGCAGCGGCACGAGCGACTGGATCTGGAAATACGCGCCCTTCACGTTGGTGTTGAAGACAAGATCCCACATTGCTTCGTCGCTGTCGGCGAACGGCGCGAGCTTCGCGACGCCCGCGTTGACGAATACCGCGTCGAGCCGTACGCCGGCGGTGGCGATCGCGTCGGCCAGCGCGCGGGCCGACGCGACGCTGCCGGCTTCGTTGCGAATCGCCAGCGCCCCTTCGCCGAGCGTCCGACGGGCGGCTTCCAGCGTGTCGGCGTCACGCCCGGTGATGAGGACCCGCGCGCCTTCGGCTGCGAATGCCTTGGCGGCCGCCAGGCCGATGCCGCTGTTGCCGCCCGTGACGAGGACCGTCTTTCCTTCGAAGCGTTGCATGATGTTCTCCTGTGAACCGGTGAGTTGACCGTGAACACAGGATGCGCGCGGCGCACGGCATTGCCGTGCGGCCGGCACGACGAACATGTTCGAAAACGTCGAACATGTTGGCGCGGGCGCGCTCAACCGACCACGTCGATCCCGTCGAGCAGCCGCTGCACCAGTCGCGGCTCGCGCAGTTGCTCCAGCCACCATTGCAGCGCGCGACCGTCGCGGTCGCCGTGCCACGCGACGTAAAGCAGATTCGGCTCGCGCGGGTCCGCCGTCTGCTTCTCGACCAGCTCGCCGCGCGCGAGCAACGACGTCACGCGCCGGCGCGGCACCCAGCCGACGCCGAGCGCATCGCGCTGCGCGAGGATCTTCGCGCGCATCGACGGCGCCGCGAGCACCGCCTGCCCGCCGAGCAGGCCATACGCGCGGCCGGCCGCGCGTCGCGACGAATCGGCGACGACGACCGCGCGATGCGCACCGATCGCATCGCGCGTCAGCACCCCGCTCGCGGACGCCAGCGGATGGCGCGGCGACACCGCGAACACCCATTCCATCGCACCGAGTTCGAACCACTTGAGGCCCGGAATCGCCGGCGGCTCGTTGGTCGCGCCGACGACCAGATCCGCGCGGCCGTCGCGCAACGCTTCCCAGGTGCCGCCGAGCACCTCGTGCGTGAAGCGCAGCGACACGCCGGAAGCGAGCGCATCGAATGCGCGGACGACCGGCAGCAGCGTATCGAATTCCAGCACTTCGTCGGTGACGATCCACAGCCGGTCCTCCCAGCCGCTCGCGACCTGCCGCACGCGCTGCGTCAGCCGTGCGACGTCGAGCGCCAGCCGCGCGGCCTCATCGGCCAGCAATTGTCCGGCCGGCGTGAGTTGCAGCCGGTAGCCGCGCCGGTCGAACAGCAGCGCGTCGAACCGCGTTTCGAGCTGGCGTGCCGCGTGCGACACCGTCGACGGCGCCTTGCCGAGCCGCGCGGCGGCACGCGACAGGCTGCCGGTGGCGCGGATCGCGTCAAGCAGCGCCAGTTCGTCGTCGGACAGCATGAGGTCGCTCCACGGTAAGGGTGTCGTGGATCGTAAGGCACTAACGGGCCGCGGTCCAATCGGGCGATGGCGGCGACAGCCGCCTGCCGCGAACCGGCGCCGACGTCGGCCACTTCCGGTATGCTGGCTGGAGCAAAATCACCCCGATCAAGGTAACCACTGCGATGGACATCGCGATCCGCATCGAAGGCCGTCACGATCTGACGGGGCAAATCTTCCGGCAACTGCGCACCGCGATCGTCGATGGGCGCCTCGAAGGCGGCGCGCGGCTCCCGTCGACGCGCGACCTCGCGAAACAGCTCGGCGTGTCGCGCAAAACCACGCTCGACGCATTCGAGCGCCTCGTCGCCGAGGGCTACCTGAATACACGCGCCGGCGACGGCACGTTCGTCGCCGACGGCCTGGCGCGCGTGCCGCACGCCGCGGCGACGTCGGCGCCGTCGATCGTCGACGAGATGCCGCGCATCGACGCGGTCGATGCGCGTGCGCTGTGGAACGACCTGCCCGATGCGCTCGCGATGCCCGCGCCGCACGACTCGCCCGGCTTCGACTTTCGCGGCGGCGTGACCGACAAGACGCTGTTCCCGTTCGACGCATGGCGGCGCTGCCTGCATCACGCGCTGCGCCAGCAGGCACGCGGCCCCGGCCAGTACCACGACCCGGCCGGCGACCCGCAGTTGCGCGGCGCGATCGCGCGCTACGTCGCATTCAGCCGGGCGGTCGCATGCAGTTGGGAGGACGTGCTCGTCACGCAAGGCGCGCAACAGGCGCTCGACCTGCTCGCGCGCGTGGTCGTGCGGCCGGGCGACGTCGTCGCGGTCGAGGATCCCGGCTATCCGCCCGCGCGCGCCGCGTTCGCGTCGCTCGGCGCGACGGTGATCGGCGTGCCGGTCGACGCGCACGGCCTCGTCACGGAACCGCTGCCGGACGACGCGCGGCTCGTCTACGTGACGCCGTCGCACCAGTTCCCGCTCGGCATGCCGATGACGCTCGATCGCCGCGTCGCGCTGCTCGAATGGGCGCAGCGCCGCCGCGCGGTGATCATCGAGGACGACTACGACGGCGAATTCCGCTTCGAGGGGCGGCCGGTCGAATCGCTGAAGAGCCTCGACCGCACGGGCCTCGTCGCGTACGTCGGCACGTTCTCGAAGACGATCTTTCCCGAGCTGCGGATCGGCTACGCGATTCCGCCGCGCGCGTTGCGCGGCGCGCTGGCCAAGGCGAAGCAGATCGTCGACTGGCACACGTGCACGCTGACGCAGGCGGCGCTCGCGCGCTTCATGCACGAAGGCGATTTCGCGCGGCACCTGAAACGCGTGCAGAAGCACTACGACGCGCGCCGCAAGATGCTGATCGCGCACCTGCGCGGCGAACTCGCGCCGTGGTTCGACGCGATCATGCCGACCGCCGGCATCCATCTCGCCGCGTACCTGAAGCCGGGGCTCGACGAAGCGGCGCTGGTCCGCGCGGCACGCGCGCAGGACATCGGCCTGTACGGGATCTCGGCGTTCCACGCGGGCGTGCCGGTGCGCCCGGGGCTGCTGTTCGGCTATGGCGGAATCGACGCGCTGCGCATCGACACGGCGCTCGCGAAGCTGGCCGGTTTGCTGGGTGCCGGCCTCGCAGGCGAATCGTCACTGGTTACCTGAATTTCCACGAAATTGGTTATTCAAGCAGGCCAGTACGCGTCCTAAAGTAGGTCCTGTCGCGCCACCGTGGCGCTACCCAACCGAAAAGGACCTGTCATGCAACCGCGCCTGAACTTCTATGCCGCCAGCCCGAATGCCATCAAGGTGATGCGCAACGCCGAGGAATTCCTCGCGAAGAGCTCGATCGAGAAGCCGCTCGCCGAACTCGTCCGCCTGCGCGCGTCGCAGATCAACGGCTGCGCGTTCTGCGTCGACATGCACACGACCGACGCGCGCAAGGGCGGCGAAACCGACCGCCGTCTCGCGACCGTCGTCACGTGGCGCGAAACGCCATTCTTCACCGAGCGCGAACGCGCGGCGCTGGAATGGACCGAGGCGCTGACGCTGGTGGCAAGCAACCATGTGCCCGACGCCGTCTGGGAAGCCGTGAAGCCGCACTTCACCGACGAGGAGCTGTTCGACCTGTCGATGCTGATCGCGACGATCAATTCGTGGAACCGCTTCGCGATCGCGTTCCGCAAGATGCCCGAGTAAGGAGCCGACGATGATCCGTTCTCCGCTCCATCGCGTCGCGCCGTACGCCTGGCTCGTGCTCGCGGCGGCACTGCCGGCCGCCGCCCACGCGCACGACGCCGGCGACGCCGTGCACGCGATCATGCAGCAGGCCGTGCCCGAAGCGCCCGGCAAGCACGTCGTCGTCGCGACGGTCGACTATGCGCCCGGTCAGGCGTCCGAAGCGCACCGGCATCTCGGCTCGGTGTTCGCCGTCGTGTCGAAAGGCGAAGTGCTGTCGCAGGTGAACGGCGGCCCGCTGCGCCGCTACCGCGCGGGCGAAGGCTGGTACGAGCCGCCGGGCTCGCGCCATCAGGTGTCGCGCAACGCGAGCGCGACCGAGCCCGCGCAACTCGTCGTGTTCGGACTGACGGGCGAGCATCAGCCGCTGAAATCGCCGATCGATCAGTGATCCCGAGGATCGGGCGAACGCTCGCGACGTAAACGAAAAAACCGGCTCGAAAGCCGGTTTTTTCATACCGCATGCCGTGAGCGGCGCTCGCGCGCCGCGCGACATCAGAAGCGGTGGATCAGGCCGACGCCAGCGGCGATCTGGTTCTGCTTCGAACCTGCGCCCACGCCGTCACCGATCGACGTGGTCGCCGCGATGATGCCGTTGCCCTTGCCGTTCAGCGTGTTGCCGCTTGCGTGCTGATAAGCCTCAACCGCATACAGGCCCGTGCGCTTCGACAGGCTGTAGTACTGCGACAGCGTGACCTGGTGGTACTTCGCCGCGCTCGAGACACCGTTCGACTGCGTTGCCGCCGTGTACGAGTAGCCTACCGCGAAGTCCCACTGAGCAGCTGCCTTCCAGTGCAGCACTGCGCCAGCCGTGTTGAAGATGGCCTTGTTCCGGAAGAACGAACCCGTGCCCGGCGTGTACTGGACGTTCGAGTACGACGCCGAAATATCCCATGCCGGCGTGAACTGATAGCCCGCCGTCACGGCGAGACGCTGCTGCGATTGCGCGGTCGCGTAGCCGTTGTTGATCGACGAAACTGCCGGCTGGTTGCCGTCGCCCGTTGTCGTCAGGCCGTTCTGAACCGTCGAGTTCGCGCCCCACACGCCGCCGCCCAGCGTCGAGTTGTTGACCTTCTGGTAGCCGACCGCGATGCCTGCCGGGCCGTTCAGGTACTGGATCGCCGCGCTCCACGTCGAGCCGCGGTTCGTCGCGCCTGCCACGCCGCCGAACGAGTACGAACCGCCGACCGTGAAGCCGTAGAACTTCGGCGACATGTAGACGAGCGAGTTGTTCGCGCGGTAGCTGGTATCCAGCGAGTCGATATCGCCCGGGTGCGCGCCGTAGTAACCGGTCAGCCAGGTCGTCGGGCTATACGGCGACAGCAGCGTGTAGTACGCCGTGTACTGACGGCCGGCCGTCAGCGTACCGTACGTCGCGTTGGTCATACCGACCCATGCCTGACGCGTGAAGATGCCGTTGGTCCACTGCGACGAACCGTTGTTCGCGTTGAAGCCGGCTTCCAACTGGAAAATCGCCTTCGTGCCGCCGCCAAGATCTTCGCTGCCCTTCAGGCCGAAGCGGCTGCCCGCCCAAATGCCGGTGGCCATCTGTACTTTCGAGTGACCGCCGGTGGTCGCACCGGTAGCCGACGAGTTGTTCTGCCAAGCGATGGCGTTGTCGACGATACCGTACAGGGTCACGCTGCTCTGGGCGTGGGCGGCGGTAGCGGCGGCGAGACCCACTGCCGTCATGGCGAAAGCGACGCGCTTTTTCATTGATTCTCCGTCCTCAAAGAATGTTTCTTTTCTGGTGTGGTTTTATGACCGACACATGTGCGAGTACATGCCGACGCGATTCTGACGGATTACCAATTGTTTCCCAACATGTGCGGTCGGTCATCGTATGATCGACGCAACGCGGCGGTTCACCAAACGGTTACATGACAGCCCGAAACGCTTGTGCGGCGGGCGTTTCCGGCATTTGCCGGTGAAAACCCTAGCTTTACATTTTTACGGGTGCAACACGACCGTCCGATGTCGTCAGACGCCTTCGGCAACCAAACGTCTTACAAAAGCGCGATCGAAGCTGACGCCGCGATTCACGCCGCCGCGCAGGATCGCCGACGTTCGTGACATCCGCATTTCGAGACACGAAATCATGAAAACGTTTTAGTCGGCGTGCCGGAGACCGGACAGGAACGGCCCGCGAACGCGGGCCGGAAGCGATGCCGACGCGTGTCGCGCCGGCGATCTTCAGTGCTGCGTCGCAAGCCGCGCGCTCACGGCATCGGCGAGCGTGGCCAGGCGCGCGCGGATCGCCGTGTTCGAACCGACCAGCGCGAGCGACGCCGCCATGATCCGGTAGATGCGCTTTCTCGGCACCTTGGCCGGCTTCGCCGGATCGAGCCACGCAGCGTGGCCGGCCAACAGTTCGAGCGTTTCGAGGCCGATCATGATCGGCCACAGGCAGGCGAGCCGCAGCCGAACGAAACGGCGCGGAATCGCAAGCGTATACAGACCTGCGTCGCGATACTGGTCGAGCGCGACGCGCAGCAGGTCGACCAGCACGCCGCGCGCGCGTGCCGAAGCCTCCGGCTGCATCAGGTCGGCCACGACGAGCCCGTGCGCGCCCAGCACGTCGTCGGGCAGGTAGCAGCGGCCGATGCGCAGATCCTTCGCGCAGTCGCGCAGGATGTTGGTCATCTGCAGCGCCTTGCCGAAACGGATGCCCTTCTCGCGCATGTCCGGCAGATCCCAGCCGCGCGCGGCGCGCGTGTGCGCGCCCGTCATGTCGGTCCAGAACTCGCCGACGCAGCCCGCGACGAGGTACGTGTAACGGTCGAGCACGTCGCGCGTCGGCAGCGAGGCGACCTGCCCCGACTGCTCGTCCGGAAACGTGCGCAGGTCGAATTCCATCCCCGCGGTGAGCGTCGCGACGACCTTGCGGATCGACGCGCGATCGGCCTCCGGCTGTGCGCGCAGCAGTGCGAGCATCGGCTCCATCGAGCCGAGCAGCAGGTGTTCGTGCGAATCGGTCTGCATCCGCGTCACGTCCTCGAGCGAACGCGACAGCGCCGCGCCGTCGCCGAGCCGCTCGACGTCGTCGCGCAGGTCGGTCAGCAGCGCCGCGCGGCGGTCGGGCGCGACGAGCGCCGTGTCGGCGATCGTGTCGGCCGCGCGCGCAAGCAGATACGCGAGGCCGACCGGGTCGCGCATGCCGTCGGGCAGCACGCGCAGCGTCAGGTAGAAGGAGCGGGAAACGTTCTTCAGTAGCTCGCCGAGCAGATAGGCGGGATCGGTATGGGTCGTCATGGGTCGGGAAAAATCGGCCGGCGCGGGCCCCGGACGCACGCGGGCGCCGGGCACCCGCGCCGGCCCGCGAGTCGCCGCATCGTCGCGCCGGGCGGGCGTCGGCCCCGGTGCGGCGATGCAAAATTCCCGCAAGTTTAGTGCATCCGGCGCAGGGGCAGCCGGCGATGGCCGGAATGCGGCGCGGGCAAGGCTGGGCTCAATCGCCCCGCCGCGTGCCTTGCTCCCAAAAAACGAACAGAAAGGTCGAAGTAATACATATGTAATTATTCGATGCGACGATCGCGCACCGTTCGATTCCGCGTAGCCCGGCGCCTGCCAGGCCACCGGCGCGAGCGCCCTTTTCCGACTCCGTTTCGAAGGTCCATCGACATGCTCCTCAAGCGCCCGACCTCCCTGCGCTACGTCCCGTTCGCCTGTGCCGCCGCGTTCCTGCTCGCCGCGTGCGGCGGCGACGACGATCTGACGCGCGATCCCACGCAGCCGATTTCCGCGAAGGTCCAGGTGGTCGGCCATCGCGGCGCGAGCGCGCTGCGCCCCGAACATACGCTCGCGTCGTACCGCAAGGCGATCGAGGACGGCGCGGACGTGATCGAGCCCGACCTCGTGTCGACCCGCGACGGCGTGCTCGTCGCGCGCCACGAGAACGAGATCTCGGGCACGACGAACGTGTCGACGCTGCCGCAGTTCGCAAGCCGCAAGGCGACCAAGACGATCGACGGCGCGCAGTTGACCGGCTGGTTCACCGAGGATTTCACGCTCGCCGAACTGAAGACGCTGCGGGCGCGCGAGCGCATTCCGCAGGTGCGCCCCGCCAACACCGCGTACAACGACCAGTTCGAGATTCCGACGTTCGACGAGATCGTCGCGCTCGCGAAACAGATGTCCGCGCAGACCGGCCGCACGATCCACCTGTATCCGGAAACCAAGCATCCGACCTACTTCCAGTCGATCGGCCTGCCGCTCGAGGACCGCCTCGTCGACGCGCTGCTGAAGGATTCGTACACGTCGCGCACGGCGACCGTCTACATCCAGTCGTTCGAAGTCGCGAACCTGAAGACGATCCGCAACCGGATCAAGTCGAGCCAGCCGAACTGGAAGCTCGTGCAGTTGATGGACGAAGCCGGTCAGCGCCCGTACGACTTCGTGAAGGCGAACGACAAGCGCACCTACGGCGACCTGTCGACGCGCGACGGCATGCGCGAAATCGCGGCCTATGCGAACGGTGTCGGCCCATACAAGACGTCGATCATCGCGGTCGCAGCGGACGGCACGCTGCAGCCGCCGACGCCGTACGTGCGCTACGCGCACGAGGCCGGCCTCGTCGTGCATCCGTACACGTTCCGCCCGGAGAACAACTTCCTGCCCGCGTCGCTGAAGGACGGCGGCACGCCGGCCACGCGCAACACGGCCGGCTCGGTGCGCGAGATCCAGGCGTACCTGCGCGCGGGCATCGACGGCTTCTTCACCGACGATCCGGCCGTCGGCCGCACGGCCGTCGATACGTTCAAGCGCTGATTACGCTGAACGTGCCGAACCGTGCGGCAACCGGGTACGGCGCACGGCGTGCCGCGCCCGGTTGCGCCGCATCGTTCAGATCACGTTGAAGTGGTGCGTGCCGTCCCGCTTCAACTGATCGACCAGCCCGTATTCCCAGTCGAGATATGCCTGCATCGCCGCCGCCGCGTTGTCGGTGCCTTCGTACGGGCGCCGGTAGCGATCGACACGCGGCGACGCGAGGTGCGTCTCGCCGCTTTCGAGCGGCAGCCCGGCGTCGATCCATGCGGCCGTGCCGCCAATCAGCACCGCAACCTCGGCCGAAGCCGGCAGCAACGCGCGTGCATCATCCGCCGCGAACCGCGCCAGCAGGCTCGATCCGCACGTGAACACGTAGCGCTTCGCGGGCGGGATCACCGCCAGCGCGTCGCGCAACTGCGCACGCACGGCAAACCACGCGCCCGGGATATGACGCTTCACGTAGTTCGCGCTGGCCGTCACGTCGACGATCGCGAGTTCGCCGGGCGCGGCCTCCTTCAGCCAGCCGGCGAGCGTCGCGGGCGACACGTCGGTCGCGGGCGGCGTCGCCGGCACGTCGCGCGGCGGCTGGCCGCGCTCGACGAATGCCGCGGTACCGGCCGGTTCGACGACGCGCACGTCCCAGCCCATCTGCGCGAGCCACGATGCGGTCATGTCCGCGCGCACGCCGTCGTCGTCGGCCAGCACGATCCGCGCGCCGCGCACGGCCGCGTGATGGTCGGTCTCCTGCACGAGCTGGCCGCCCGGCGTGCTCAGGAAGCCCGGCAGATGGCCGGCTTCGTATTCCTCCGGCGTACGCACGTCGAAGCGGTACAGCGTGCGGCCCGGTTCGCCGAGCGCCGCGACGTCAGCCAGCGCGATGCGCGGCACGCCGGCGCGTTCGGCCACCGCGCGGGCGGCCCGACGCGCTTCGGCGCGCTGCGTCGCGTCGATCTCGTCCGGAAAACGGCGCGCCGCGCCGCGCTCGAGCGTCTGGCCGGCGAGCGTCCAGCCGATCGTGCCGTTGCGCAGCGCGGCGACCGGATTCGGCAGCCCCGCGTTGACGAGCGACTGCGTGCCGACGATGCTGCGCGTGCGGCCCGCGCAGTTGACGATCACCTGCGTCCGCGGATCCGGCGCGAGCGCGCGCACGCGCAGCACGAGTTCCGCGCCCGGCACGCTCGTCGACGTCGGGATGTTCATCGTCTGGTACTCGTCGAAGCGGCGCGCGTCGACGATCACGACATCGGCTTTCGCATCGATCAGCGCCTGCACCTCCTGCGCGGACAGCGACGGCGTATGGCGCTCGGCCTCGACCCATTCGCCGAACGACTTGCTCGGCACGTTCACGTCGATGAACAGTTCGCCGCCCGCGGCCAGCCAGCCCGCGAGGCCGCCGTCGAGCAGCCGCACGTCGGTGTAGCCGAGCCGCGCGAGCGTCGCGGCCGCGCGCGGCGCGAGATCCTCGCCGCCCGCTTCGCCGAACACGACGATCGGCGTGTCGCGGCGCGGAATCCGCGTCCACGCATCGAGTTCGAGCTTCGACAACGGAAAGTTGGCGGCCCACAGCGGGTGACCCTGTGCGTACGGATCTTCCTCGCGTACGTCGATCAGCGCGATCTCGTCGCGGGCCAGCAGGCGCGCGCGTACGTCCTGGTACGACGCGACGGGAAAGCGGGAGGTGGAATCGGCGGATTGCGTCACGATGTCTCTATGTTGAATACGTTGAAGTCGATGAAGAAAGCGGAACGGATCAAGCTTGGCCCCGCTGGCGCGCAACCGCACCGGGCCGCGCGAGCGGGCTTTGCGTCAGGCATTCGAATAGCCCGACACGAACGGCTTCACGGTACCGTCGTCCAGGTACACCGCGCGCTCGAGCTTGCCGATGTTCGCGCCGTACACGTGGATGCTGATCGATACGCGGTCGGCGAACGCGTTGGTCACGCGATGCACGTCGCCGATGCGCGGCGACACGGCCTCGACCTCGCCCGGCCGCAGCCGCACGGCGTCGCCTGCAGGCACCGGCTTGCCGGTCGCGTCGAACCGGTACGGCTGCGAGAACTCGCCGCCGCGCAGCATCCCGATCAGCCCCCACACCGTGTGGTCGTGGATCGGCGTCGTCTGGCCGGGCCCCCACACGAAGCTGACGACCGAGAAGCGCTCGTCGGGATCGAGATGCAGCAGGTACTGCCGGTAGCGCTCGGGATCGGGCTGCGCGAACGCGGCGGGCAACCAGTCGTCGCGCTCGACGAGCGCGGCGAGCAGCGCGCCGCCCTCGTCGAGAATGCGCGCCTCGTTCGCGCCGGACGCGAGCAGCGCATCCAGCCCCTCGACGAACTGACGCAGCGGCGCCTGTTGCAACGAAAGCGTACTCATCGGCCGTCTCCTCGAATATGATGCCGAATATGATGGATCGTCATGATGCACCCGAAAGACCATGCAGAACAAACATGAAAATTAGCGATATCGACGCTTTTGCAGCGGTCGTCCGCTGCCAGACCCTGAGCCAGGCCGCGACCGAGCTCGGGATGACGCAACCCGCGATCACGCGGCGCGTCCAGAATCTCGAGAAAGCGCTCGGCGTGACGCTGCTCGACCGCAACACGAAGCCGCCGCGCCCGACCGACATTGGCCGGCAGGTGTTCGAGCAGTGTCGCGCGATCCTGCGCGAGGTCGACGCGCTGCGCGAACTGACGGCCGGCCAGCAGCCGCTCGCCGGCGAATTCCGGATCGGGCTCACGCAAGGGCTCGGCGAGTTGATGCTGCCGGCGCTCATCGCGGACCTCGCCGCGCAGTGGCCCGCGCTCGCGACGCACGTCACGACCGCATGGGGCGGCCTGCTCGTCGAACGCATCGCCCGCCGCGAACTCGATGCGGCGCTCGTCTTCCTCGCGCACGAAATGGTACTGCCGGCGCAGGTGGAAGGCGAACGGTTGCTGGCCACGCGGCTCGTCGCGGTCGGCCGCAAGGGCGACTGGCCGCGCCGCAGCTACCGGCTCGCCGATTGCCACGCGCGCGGCTGGGTGCTCAATCCGGACGGCTGCGGCTTTCGTGCCGGCCTGCGGCGTGCGCTCGACGCGCAGGGCCTGCCGATGCCGGTCACGCTCGATGCGTACGGCCGCGACCTGCAACTGCAAAGCGTTGCAAACGGCTTCGGCCTCGGATTGATGCCGCTGCCGCTCGTCGAAGGCAGCCCATTGCGCGATGTGCTCGACATCGTGCAGCTCGCCGATTTCAAGCCGCAGATCGACCTGTGGCTGCTGCGCCGGCACGATGCGGCCCGCTTCGACGCGCCGCTCGCGGCCGTCGCCGCGCATGCGCGCGCGGCATTCGCGCTGCCCGAGCAATCGCACGACAAGGCCGCATAACGCGGCCGCGCGGCGCCGGCGCCGGCATCGCGCCACGCCGTTGCCGTGCGCGGCAACCCGGTCCGGATCACGCATCGTGTCGACCGCGTTCGCCCCCGTTGCGTGACGTTGCGTACGCCTCCGCGCTCGTTACTCCACGCATCGCCGCATCGAGCACCGCCCGCCCCGCCGCCACCGCGATCGCATCGTCCTGCGGCGTATGCACGCGGCTGCACAGCACGTCGCGATAGTGGCGTTCGAGCGGATTGCCGCGGCTCAGCCCGTGATTGCCCGACAGCTTCAGCGCCTGCTCGACCGTCCGGATCGCCTGCTCGGTCACGGTGCGCTTGACGAGGCCGCTGGTCGTCACCGACGGCGCGTTGCCGGCGTCGGTGCGCGCGATGTGATCGTCGAGGAGCACACGATTCGTGTGCAGCCAGCCTTCGATTTCGCCGACCGCCTCCTGCACGCGGGACAGCGTCGCGAGCGGCGCGCCGAGCCCGCTCGGGGCGCGCGTCGCCGCGAATTCGACCAGCCAGTCCCGCGACGCGCGCGCCACCGCGTCGTACAGGCTGCCGAGCAGCGCGACCATCCACGCCTGCTGGTCCGCCTGCGCGTCGGCATCCGCCTGCGTGGCGGCCGACACGGCCCATGCGTCCGGCACGCGCACGTCGACCGCGTGATCGGCCGGCAGCGGCACCTCGTCGAACACGACTTCATGGCTTCCGGATGCGCGCAGGCCGAGGTGATTCCAGCTTTCGATCACGCGGATGCGATCGCCGTCGGTATCGCGGTCGCGCGGCACGAGAAACACGCCGACGCGCGGCGCCGGTTCGTCGGTGCGCGCCCACACAGCCAGCCAGCGCAGCGCCGGAATCCCGGTGCTGTAGAGCTTGTGGCCCGACAGCCGCCAGCCGTCGCCATCGCGGCGCGCGATGGTCGCCGGCAGCCCGCCGCGCGACGGCGAACCGAGCGCGGGCTCGACGCGCAACGCATTAATCAGCGCGCCGTGCGCCACCGCGCTGTCGAACACCGCGCGCCGCGCTTCGGCCGGCCAGCGATTGTCGGCGCGGCCGAGCGCGCGATGCTGCAGATACGTCATCGTCAGCACCAGCGCGGTCGCCGGATCGGCCCGCGCGACCGCGGCGACGATCCGGCTCGCCCGCGCAAGCGTCGCCCCGGCGCCGCCATGCTCGCGCGGCACGACCTGCGCGATGAGTCCGGCACGATGCAGCCGCGCGAAATTCTCGTGCGGAAAGCGGCCATCGATGTCGTTGCGGGCCGCATCGGCGGCAAGCTCGGGGGCGAGGCGCTCGAGCAGCGCGGCGAGGCGCGCGTCGTTCGTCTCGTCGGTGGCTTCGGCGACTTCGGCGACTTCGGCGGCTTCGGCAGCTTCGGCAGCTTCGGCAGCTTCGGCAGCTTCGGCAGCTTCGGCAGCTTCGGCAGACAGGAGACGCAGCGCAGGCTGCTGTGACGACGAGGAAGCGGCAAGGCTGGCGGACATCGAAACGGATTCCCTGGGTAGTTCGAACACGGCGGCAAACACGGCGCCAATGCGCGCCCGATCATTCACGAGCCCACAGCGTATGCGCAACGCATGCGGCCCCAAACCATGCAAATCTGATATTCAAATCGGGATTGATTATTTCCATTCCGCATGATCGCGGCGTTAACCTGCGCTCCATTCCTGCCCGGCCGTGCGCCGGGAACGTCCCTGCACCGGAGACCCAGATGAGCGTCGAATTCATCGGCATGATCCAGAGCCAGAAGCAATCGGAAATCCACCCGGCGTCCGGCCCCGTGGTCGATCCCGACTATGTGCGCGACTTTGCCCGCGCCCACGAAACGGCCGGCTTCGACCGGATCCTCGTGCCGCACCACTCGACCGGCCCGTCGGCGACGCTGACGATCGCGTTCGCGGCGGCCGCGACCGAGCGCATCCATTTCATGCTCGCGCATCGCCCGGGCTTCACCGCGCCGACGCTCGCCGCACGGCAGATCGCGACGCTCGACCAGTTCAGCCGCGGCCGGCTCGCGGTGCACTTCATCTCCGGCGGCTCGGACAGCGAGCAGCAGCGCGACGGCGATTTCCTCGATCACGACGCGCGCTATGCACGCACCGACGAATACCTCGGCATCCTGCGGCGGATCTGGACCGACGCGCAGCCGTTCGATCACGACGGCGCGCATTACCGCTTCAAGCAGGGTTTTTCGGAAGTGAAGCCGTTCCAGCAGCCGCACGTGCCGATCTACTTCGGCGGCGCGTCGGAAGCCGCGCTCGCGGTGGCCGGCAAGCACGCGGACGTCTACGCGCTGTGGGGCGAATCGCTCGACCAGGTGCGCGATCTGACGACGCGCGTGCGCGCCGAAGCCGCCAAGCACGGCCGCCAGGTGCGATTCTCCGTATCGTTCCGGCCGATTCTCGCGGCGACCGAGGACGAAGCGTGGGCGCGTGCGCACCGCATCCTCGACGAAACGCGCCGGCTGCGCGAAGCGGCCGGACTCGGCGCCGGCGGCCCGCAGCAGAGCGAAGGCGCGCGCCGCCTGCTCGCCGCGGCCGACCGCGGCTCGCGCGTCGACAAGCGGCTGTGGACCGAGATCGCGAAGCTCACCGGCGCGCGCTCGAATTCGACGGCGCTCGTCGGCACGCCCGAACAGGTTGCCGACGCGCTGCTCGACTACTCCGACCTCGGCGTGACGACCTTCCTGATCCGCGGCTTCGATCCGCTCGAAGATGCGATCGACTACGGCCGCGAACTGATTCCGCGCGTGCGCAGCGCCGTCGCCGCCCGCGACGCGGCGCGCCGTGCCGCATGACGCCAGGGGAGCCGCACGCCATGTCCGCCGTCCTCGCCCCGCCCGCCCGAACCGCATCGGGCCTCGTGCTCGCCGACACCCCGCGCCAGCACTTCTGGTTCGACCCGCCCGCGCCGCGCGCCGACGTGGCCGCCGAGCGCCGCCACCGGCAGGAGCGGCTCGCGGCCGCGTTCCGCCTGTTCGCGCGCTTCGGCTTCGCGTCGGGCCTCGCCGGCCACATCACCGCGCGCGATCCGGAGCTCCCCGATCATTTCTGGGTGAACCCGCTCGGCGTGCATTTCTCGCAGATCAAGGTCTCCGACCTGCTGCTCGTCAACGCGCGCGGCGAAACCGCGATCGGCAAGCGGCCGCTGAACAAGGCCGCGTTCGCGATCCATGCGGCGATCCACGAAGCCCATCCGCACGTCGTCGCCGCCGCGCACACGCATTCGACCTACGGCAAGGCATGGTCGACCCTCGGCCGCCCGCTCGATCCGCTCACGCAGGACGCGTGCGTGTTCTACGAGGATCACGCGCTGTTCGACGACTTCACGGGGATGGTCGTCGACACGAGCGAAGGCGCGCGGATCGCCGATGCGCTCGCGAAGCCGGACGGCACCACGCACAAGGGCGTGATCCTGAAGAACCACGGCATCCTGACGGCCGGCCCGACGGTCGAGGCCGCCGCGTGGTGGTACATCGCGCTCGACAACGCCGCGCACACGCAGTTGCTGGCCGAGGCGGCCGGCACGCCGCAGCCGATCGATCACGCGACGGCGCGCCATACGCACGGCCAGATCGGCGGCCCCGACGGTGCGCTGCATGCGTTCGACAGCCTGTTCGCGCGCGTCGTCGCCGACGAACCCGACCTGCTCGACTGAGCCGCCCTTGTGCCACACCGGAGACCAGACCATGACCCACACCACCGCACCCACGCCCGCCGACGCGCACGACGACCAGCGCCGCCGGCTGCTGCGCGCGGCCGGCGCCGCCGCGCTCGCCGTGCCGGCGATCACGCTCGGCCGCAAGGCCTGGTCCGCGCCGCCGCTGAAGAAACTCACGTTCGCGTGGAACCAGAACGCGTTCTGCCTGACGCCGATCGTCGTCGCGCAGGAGCGCGGCTTCTTCGAGAAAAACGGGCTGAAAGTCGAGCTGATCAACTACAGCGGCTCGACCGACCAGTTGCTCGAATCGATCGCGACCGGCAAGGCCGACGCGGCGGTCGGGATGATCCATCGCTGGCTGAAGCCGCTCGAAGCCGGCTTCGACGTGAAGATCATCGGCAGCTCGCACGGCGGCTGCGTGCGGCTGCTCGGCGCGAAGGCGGCCGGCGTCACGACGTTGCAGGCTTTGAAGGGCAAGACGGTCGGCGTCAGCGATCTGGCCGCGCCCGGCAAGCACTTCTTCTCGATCCTGCTCGCGAAGAACGGCATCGATCCCGAGCGCGACATCACGTGGCGGCAGTATCCGGCCGACCTGCTCGGCGTCGCGGTCGACAAGGGTGAAATCCATGCGATCGCCGACGGCGACCCGAATCTCTACCTGCTCGAAAAGCGCAGCAACGGCGCGTACACCGAACTCGCGACCAACCTGTCCGGCGAATACGCGCGCAAGGTGTGCTGCGTGATCGGCGCGCGCGGCGACCTCGTGCGCAACGACCGGCCGTCGGCCGCCGCGCTCGCGCGCTCGATCGTGCAGGCCACCGAGTACACGCACGACAACCCGAACGAAGCCGCGAAGGTGTTCGCGAAGTATTCGCCGAAGATCAGCCCCGAGGATCTGCGCAAGCTGTACGCGACGCTCACCTACACGCATCACCCGACCAATGTCGACCTGCAGCAGGAAATCGCGTTCTATGCGGACGATTTCCGCCGCATCAGCGTGTTGAAGAAGAGCACGGACCCGCAGCGTTTCGCGCAGCAGGTCTATGCCAACGTACTGGGGTAACGCGATGTCGACGATCGAACACGCTTCCGCCGCACGCGCAGCATCTGCCCCGGCCGGCGGCGCGGCCAACGCCGACGCGACCCCGCGCGCGGCCTGCACGACCTGCGACGCCACGCTGGCCGCCGACGCCCGGCGCGCGCGCACCTGGCCGACCGGGATCGCCGCCGCGCTCGCGTGGGCCGCGCTCGGCGCGCTCACGCAACTGTGGCCGAACCGGATCGTCGGCTTCAGCGACTGGGCGTACACCGACACGTTCGGCACCGGCGCGTGGACGATCGCCGCGCTGCTGCTCGTCGCCGCGACGCTCGGCCATCTCGTTGCCGCGACCCGCACGCGGCTCGCACGAGTGCGGCCAGCCGGCCCGTGGCTCGTCGCGCTGCCGCTCGTGCTCGCCGCGTGGGAAATCGTCACCGCGAAAACCGGCTGGCTGCCGACGCCGTTCTTCGCGCCGCCGCAGGCGCTGATCGAGGTCTACGTCGACGACTGGCCGCGCCTCGCCGGCAGCGCCGGCAACACGCTGAAATTGCTCGCGCTCGGGTTCGCGTACGGCGTCACGGTGGGCCTCGCGGTGGGCGTGTCGATCGGCTGGTCGCGCCGGATCGGCTACTGGGTGCATCCGGTGCTGCGCGTGCTCGGCCCGGTGCCGGCCACCGCACTGCTGCCGCTCACGTTCTACTTCTTCCCGTCGAGCTATTCGGCCGCCGCGTTCCTGATCGCGCTGTCGACCGGCTTCCCGGTCGCCGTGCTGACGTGGTCGGGCGTCGCGAGCGTCAACCGGCAGTACTACGACGTCGCGCGCACGCTCGGCGCGAACGCGCGCTTCCTCGTGCTCCACGTCGCGATTCCGGCCGCGCTGCCGCACGTGTTCGTCGGCATTTTCATGGGGCTGAGCGCGTCGTTCACGGTGCTGGTCGTCGCCGAGATGATGGGCGTCAAGTCGGGGCTCGGCTGGTACCTGAGCTGGGCCCAGGGCTGGGCGTCGTACGTGAACATGTATGCGGCGCTGATCGTGATGGCGCTGCTGTTTTCCGGGTTGATCGCGCTGCTGTTCGCCGCGCGCGACCGTGTGCTCGCATGGCAGAAAGGAACCGTCAAATGGTAAGCGCCGCCGTACTCGAATCGTCCGCGGGCGTCGCGGCCGCCGCGCCCGCCGTCACGCCGCCGCGCGGCGCGCGCATCGACATCCGCCGCGTGAGCCATGCGTTCGACGGCCCCGGCGGCGCGCTGCCGGTGCTCGACGACGTCTCGCTGTCGGTCGCGGCCGGAGAATTCGTCGCGCTGCTCGGGCCGAGCGGCTGCGGGAAATCGACGCTGCTGCGCCTCGTCGCCGGACTCGACGCCGCCCGGCAAGGCACGATCGCGCAGGATGGCGTGCCGATCGAGCATCCCGATCCCTCGCGCATCGTCGTGTTCCAGGACCCGACGCTGTACCCGTGGCGGCGCGTGCGCGCGAACGTCGCGCTC
The DNA here is from genome assembly GCF_902833095.1 of Burkholderia sp. BCC1208. Lineage (NCBI taxonomy): Bacteria > Pseudomonadati > Pseudomonadota > Betaproteobacteria > Burkholderiales > Burkholderiaceae > Burkholderia > Burkholderia sp. BCC1208. The sequence continues at coordinate 23,140 of NZ_CADFDY010000002.1, forward strand.
GGCCTCGAAGCGCGCGGCGTGGCGCGCACCGCGCAGCATCGCGTCGACGATGCGCTCGCGCGCGTCGGGCTGCAGGACTTCGCGAACGTGTTTCCGCATCAGTTGTCCGGCGGAATGGCGCAGCGCGTCGCGCTCGCCCGCGCGCTCGTCAACGATCCGCGCCTGTTGATCCTCGACGAACCGCTCGGCAAGCTCGATTCGCTGACCCGGCTCACGATGCAGGCCGAGCTGACCGCCCTGTGGCAACGCGACGGCTTCTCCGCGCTGCTCGTCACGCACGACGTGGAAGAAGCGCTGTTCCTCGCGCAGCGCGTGATCGTGTTCGGGCCGCGCCCGGCACGGATCGTCGCCGAACTGCGCGTCGACCTGCCCTATCCGCGCCATCGCGGCGACCCGCGCCTCGCCGAATTGCGCCACGACGCGCTGCGGCATCTCGGGCTCGATGCGAGCTGGTAGATGCCGGGCGCCGTTCGACGTTTGGGTGCGGTACGCCGCAAACGCGCGCGATGAACGCGCCGCCGTTCGCCGACTGGGCCATCGCCTTCCTGCAACTGCTGTATCGCGCGCAAATCGCGCTGGCGCGCGTGCTGCACGCGATCGGCCTGACCGGCAACGCCGATGGCCAGGCGGCGTGGCCCTGGGCACACCGCATCGCGCTCGAAACGCTGCGCATCGACGCGGGGCTCACGCGGCAGCTCGCGTGCGCCTGCGGCGTGACGGCGCTGGCCGTCATGCTCGCCTGCATCGCGCTGGCCGCGCGCAAGTGGCGTGTCGCATCGGCCGTCGCCGCGCTGGCCGTCGCGTGGTTCGCGCCATGGCCGCCCGCTTCGCTGTGGCTCGCGCCTGCCGTGCCGACGAGTTTCCAGCGCGATCCCGCGCCGTTTTCCGTCGCGAACGTGACGCGCGGCGCACACCTGTATACGCGACATTGCGCGGCCTGCCACGGCGCGGACGGCCGTGGCGAAGGGCCGCTCGCGGCCACGCTCGCGCACTGGCCGCCGACCTTCGCCGGCACGCTGCTCGCGCGCAGGCTCGACGGCGAACTGTTCTGGCGCGTGCGCCACGGCACGCAGGACGCGCACGGCGCGGCGACGATGCCGGGCTTCGCGGCCACGCTCGGCCCGCGGGACACGTGGGCCGTGCTCGACTACCTGAAAGCGCTGGCAGCCGGTAGCGGCGCGCAGGCCGAAGGCGCGTGGCCGGTGCCCGTCCCGCTGCCGGCCCTCGACGTGCGGTGCGGCGACGCCGCGCCTCAGGCACTCGAGCGCTGGCGCGAAGGCCAGCGCGTGCGCGTCGTCGCACTCGCGCCGGGCGCGACGCCACCGCCGGAGGACGCGCGCTGGCAGACCTTGCTCGTCACCGAACGCGGCGCGCCCGTGCCGTCGTCGGAGGACTCGCGTGCGAACTGCGTCGCGACGACCGCCGATGCATGGCTCGCGTTCGCGACGATTGCCGGCATCGCGCCCGATGCGCTCGGCGGCACGCAACTGCTTGCCGATCGACGCGGCTGGCTGCGGGCGCGTGCGTTGCCCGGCAGCGCCGGCTGGTCGGATGCCGACCTGCTGTGCCGCTCGGATGCGCCGCCCCGACCAGCCGCGCGCGCCACGAGCGGCGACGCACTGACCGCGCTGCTGCTGCGCGTCGACAACGAACCCGTGCGCGACGTACAGGCCGGGCTCCCGCATTGAACCCACGAATCCTTCCTTCGACGGAACTTCACGATGAATCCGACCCGACGCCACTTCCTCGCCCAGGCGAGCGCCCTTGCCACGATCGCCGCCGCGCCGGCCGCCCTGCGCGCGCAATCGGGCGGCCGCCCGCTGCTGCGCGCCGGCGACCAGAAAGGCGGCCTGCGCGCGCTGCTCGAAGCGGCCGGCGAATTGAACGGCCTCGCGTACGACATCGCGTGGACCGAATTCCCGGCGGCCGCGCCGCTCGCCGAAGCGCTGAATGCGGCCGCCGTCGACTGCGGGCCGATCGGCGACGCGCCGGCGATCTTCGCGCTGGCATCCGGTGCCCGCATCAAGGTGATCGGCGCGAACCGTTCCGATCCGTACGGCACGGCCGTGCTCGTGCAACCCGACGCCGCGCTGAAAGGCGCGGCCGACCTGAAGGGCAAGCGCATCGGCACCACGCGCGGCTCGATCGGCCATTTCGTCACGCTGAAGGCGCTCGACGCGGCCGGCCTGCCGCCCGATGCCGTGTCGTTCCGCTTCCTGCCGCCGGCCGACACGATGCTTGCGCTCGCAACCGGTTCGATCGACGCGTGGGCGACCTGGGAGCCCTATACCGCGCTCGCCGAAACGAGCGGCCGCGCGCGCGTGCTGGTCAACGGCCGCGGGCTGTGGTCGGGCCTCAGCTATCTCGCGGCGACCGACGCGGCGATCGCATCGAAGCGCGACGTGCTGCACGATTTCCTGCGGCGCGTCGTGCGCGCGCAGGCCTGGTCGTACCGGCACGTCGACGCGTATTCGGCGGCGCTCGCGCGCATCATCGGCATTCCGCCGGCCGCCGCGAAGCTGCAGTTCGAGCGCCGCGGCACGCGCTGGCTGCCGATCGACGCGGCGGTGATTGCCGAGCAGCAGCGTACGGCCGACTTCTATCTGAAGGCCGGGCTGCTGCGCCGGCCGCTCGACGTGCGCACGACCTTCGACGCGGGCTTCCCGCTCGCCTGACGGGCGCATGGCGGCGCGCGGCCGTCAAACGGCTTCGGCACGATCTGGCACAATCGCGATTCGACCATCCCGCCTTCAGCCAGCGTCATGCCAGCCATCACCGAACTCTTCGTCTATCCGATCAAATCCTGCGCCGGCATCGCGCTGACGCGCGCGCAACTGCTCGAAACGGGCCTCGCTTACGACCGTCACTGGCTGATCACCGATCCGCACGGGCAGATGCTCACGCAGCGCACGCACCCGCGCCTCGCGCTGATCCGCCCGACGCTCCACGACGATGCGCTCGTGCTGAATGCGCCGGGCATGCCGGCACTCCGTACGCCGCTCGATGGCGACGCGACGCCCGCCACGCCGAAGATGGCCGCGACCGTGTGGCGCGACACCGTCGATGCGATCGACACGGGCGCCGAAACGGCCGCATGGCTCACCGAATTCCTCGGCGTGCCGACCAAGCTCGCGCGCTTCGCCGCCGACGCCCGACGCGACTGCGACCGCAAGTGGACCGGCGAAATCGATAGGCATACGCAATTCTCGGACGCCTATCCGCTGCTCGTGATCGGCCAGTCGTCGCTCGACGACCTGAACGCGCGGCTTGCCGCCAAAGGCGCGCCGGCGATCCCGATGAACCGCTTCCGGCCGAACCTCGTCGTGTCGGATCTCGATGCGTACGAAGAAGATTTCGTCGAGCACCTCGACACCGACGGCGACACGCCGGTGCGGCTGCGGCTCGTGAAGCTGTGCACGCGCTGCCCGATGCCGACGATCGACCAGGCCACCGGCGCGCCCGATCCGGCCTGGCCGCACGAGCCGACCGACACGATGCAGACCTATCGCGCGAACCCGAACTACGACGGTGCGCTGACGTTCGGCATCAATGCGATCGTCGTCGAAGGCGCGGGCGCGTGGCTCGAAGTCGGCCAGCCGGTCGAAGCGGAGATCGGCTTCGGCGACTGAGCCGGATAGTCCAGGGGCCCGTTCACGCTGATAACGGGCTTGCGCTGGCCCGTTCCCTTCGCGCATCGTATCGTCACGCGGCGCGCGGCATCACATCGCGCATCGCCGCCGGCAGCCGGATCGTCACGATCAGCCCGCCGCCGCCCGCATCGGCAAGCATCACGCTGCCCTGATGCACGCGCGCGATTTCCCGCACGATCGACAGCCCGAGCCCCGTCCCTTCGACCGTCTGCGTCTTGCTGCCGCGATGGAAGCGCTCGAACACCGCGTCGCGTTCGTCGGCCGGAATGCCCGGCCCGTTGTCGATCACGTCGAGCCGCGCCTCGTCGCTGTCGCCGTCGCGCGAGACGCGCACCGTGATCACTGCACGGTCGCCCGCATAACGAATCGCGTTGTCGATCAGGTTGCCGATCATCTCGCCGAGCAAGTCGGGTTGCCCGAGCACGTCGACGTCGGCCTCGTGTTCGAAGCCGAGATCGATGTCGCGCGCGCGTGCGACCGGCGACCAGTCGAGCGTCACGCTGCGTGCGAGCCGGTGCAGCGGGACCGGCTTGTGCGCGACCGCATGACCGCTGTCCGAATCGAGCCGCGACAGCGACAGCAGCTGCTGGACGATTTTCGCGGCCTGCCGCACCGCGCCGTTCGCGCGGCGCAGGTGCCCGTTCGCGCGCGGCTGTTCGTCGGGCCGCAACGCGAGCTCGACGCCGGCCTGCACGGCCGCGAGCGGCGTCTTCAGTTGATGGGCCGCATCGGCGAAGAAGCGGCGCCGCGCCACCTGCATCCGCTGCGTGCGGCCGATGTACTGGTTGATCGAATCGACGAGCGGCGCGAGTTCGCTCGGCATCGCGCCCGTGTCGAGCGGCGTCGTGTCGTCCTCGCTGCGCGCGGCAACCGTCGCCGACAGCCGGTTCAGCGGCCGCAGCCCGCGCCCGACGCCGAGCCACACGATGCCGAGCGCGAGCACGACGAGCAGCCCCTCCTGCAGCAGCGACCCAACCAGGATCTCGCGCGCGAGCGCCTGACGCGCCTCGATCGTCTCGCCGACCATCACCCACACGATGCGCGACTGCGCGGTCGGCACGTCGTGCACCGGGATGCGCAGCGCGGCCATCCGCAGCTGCTCACCGCGATACACGACGTCGTAGTAGCGCGTGACGAACAGCGCGCCGTCGCCCGCGTCGCGCCCCTGCGGCAGCGGCAGGTCCGGGTAGCCGGTGACCGTGCGGCCGTTGTCCTCCCGGATCAGGTAGTAGATCTTGCCGCCGTCGCTCGATTCGAGCATCTCGAGCGCGAGATACGGCAGGTCGACCTCGATCTCGCCGTCGTTGAGCCGCACGCCTTCGCGGATCGACTTCAGCGACGACGACAGCGTGCGGTCGAACGCGACGTGCGCGGCGCTCATCGCGCGCTGGTACGTGAGCCACGAATCGAGCGCGAGCAGGCCGAGCAGCGGCAGCAGCAGCCACAGCGCGACCTGCGCGCGCAGGTTCGGGCGGGTCATCGTGCCTCCCGCCGGGCCGCCCCGAGGGGCGTGACGGGGCATTCGCGGATCATCGCTGCGCGCGATCCCATGCAGAGCACGTGAGCATGGGGGCACTTCATTCGGTTCTCTCCGCCTTCGCTTCGAGCAGATAGCCGAGCCCGCGCAGCGTGACGATCGCGACGCCCGTGTTCTCCAGCTTCTTGCGCAGCCGGTACACGTAGATCTCGATCGCGTCCGCGTTGACCGATTCGTCGAGCCCGAAGATCTTCTCCGACAGCGTGTCCTTGTTGATCGCGCGGCCGTTGCGCAGGATCAGCACCTCGAGCACCGAGCGCTCGCGCGGCGTGAGCGACAGCGGCTCGCCCGCGAGATGAAAGCCGCGGTCGATACTGTCGTACGAAAGCGGCCCGCATTCGACGCGCGAATGCTCGTGACCGAGGCTGCGCCGGATCAGCGCACGGGCGCGCGCCTCCAGTTCGGTCAACTCGAACGGCTTCGCGAGATAGTCGTCGGCGCCGAGATCGAGCCCCTTCACGCGATCCTCGACCGACCCGTGCGCGGTGAGGATCAGCACCGGCACCGGATTGCGGCGCGCACGCAGCCGCCGGAGCACCTCCAGCCCGTCGAGCTTCGGCAGCCCGAGATCGAGGATCACCAGCGCGTAATCCTGCGTGCGCAGCACGTGGTCCGCCGCCTCGCCGTCGGCCATGTGATCGACCGCGAAGCGCGCGGCGCTCAGCGCGTCGTTCAGCGACTGGGCCAGGTTCGGGTTGTCTTCGACGAGCAGCACACGCATGGGGATTCCGGTAAGGTCAGCGACAGCCCGCTACATTACATGATCCTTTCCGCCTCCACGCCTCGCGCAAACACGGGGTTGCGCGGGCGCCGCGAAGCCGCCGCGCGGCGCCGGTGCCCCCGGTCAGCACTCAGCACTCAGCGCTCGGCGGCGGGCCGGTTGCGCGCCACGATGCGCGCATGACCGCTCACGCCTCGCTCGCGAAAACCGGCCACCACCGCGACGAACGCGACGCTCGCGCCGACCGTGACGACGATCATCGGGTGCGCGGTGCCGTCCGACAGCCACGCCAGCACGCCGCCGCACACGGCCGTGATCGCCATCTGGATAAAGAAGAACAGCCCCGACGCCGTGCCGGCGATCTTCGCGTACGGCTGCATCACCGCGAACTGGCAGGCCGGAATCGCGATCCCGACGGCGATCATCACGACGAACATCGGCGCGACGAGCGCCGTCACCGAAGTCGGGGCGATCGCGCCGCCGATCCACAGCCCGGCGGCGCCGACCAGATTGACGGCCGCCGCCGCCGCGATGACCGAATCGGCCGTCCAGCGGGCGCTGGTCCGCGCGAACGCACTCGACCCGATCAGGTAGCCGAGCACGGTCACGCCGAAGATCGCCGCGTAGACCGGCCCGGACACGCCGATTTGCCGCTGGAACAGCGTCGACGATTCCGCGATGAACGGGTAGTACGTGCAGTAAGCAAAGCTGATGGCGAGCGAATAGCGCAGGAACCGCCGCTCGCGCAGCAGGCCGGCGTAGGTCCGCAGCAGCCCCGCAGCGGCTGGCGGCCGCGCCTCGCGCAGGCGGGTCTCGGGCAGATAGCGCAGCACCATCGCGGTCGCGACCAGCCCGCCTGCCGCCAGCCAGCCGAACACGCCGCGCCAGCCGAGCCACTCGGCAATCGCGCTGCCGGCCAGCGGCGCGACCACCGGCGACAGCGCCATGCCGGCCGAAATATGGCCGAGCATCGTGGCCTGCGTCGCGGCCGGAAAGCGCTCGCGCACGATCACGCGGCCGATCACGGTGCCGCTGCAGCCGCCCAGCGCCTGGAATACGCGTGCGGCAATCAGCGCCGGGATGCTGGTCGACCATGCGCAGGCGACGCTCGCGACGACGTACAGGCACAGGCCGCCGAGCAGCACCGGACGCCGGCCGCAGCGGTCGGACAGCGGCCCCGACACCAGCATCGACAACGCGTAGCCGACCATGTAGAGCGTCAGCGTGAGCTGCAACTGCGCGTCGGTGCCGTGCAGTGCGTCCGCCATCGCGGGCAGCGACGGCAGGTACGCATCGATCGTGACGCGCGGCAGGCACACGACGAGCATCAACAGGAACAGCCAGCCCCATCGGGGCAATGAACGCGTCTTCATGCGGTAAGTCCGTTTCGGATGGGTGGGGTCGACAGCAATCTAAGGCGAAAGTGATATAAGCTGAAGGGCCATTAAATCGACCATTGACTGGACCACTATGCCGCGAGGCAAAGCCGCGATTCCGCTGGATCTGCCATGCCCTGCGGGGTTGTCGGGCGGCAGCCCGCAGTCGAAGCAGGAATGCATCGCCGACACGATTCGCGACGCGATCCTCCAGCGCCTGCTGCCCGGCGACAGCCCGCTGCCATCGAGCCGGACGCTGGCCGCGCGCTGGGATGTCGCGCGCGGCACCGTCGAAGCGGCGTACGACATCCTGTGCGCCGAGGGCTACATCGCCCGCACGCAAGGCTCCGGGACGCGCGTGTGCGCGGTCGTGCCGGACAGCTATCTGCGCGCGGCCGCGCAGTCGCGCGACGGCAGCCCGCGTCGTGCCGTCTCGCTCGCCGCGCCGACCGCCCCAGCCGAGCCCGAGTACGGCGTGCGTCCGGGCGTCCCGTTCGTCGCGCGGCTCGCCGATCCCGGCCTGCTGCCGATGCAGCAATGGAAGAAGGCGCTCGGCGCCAGCCTGCTTGCCGCGACCGCGGACGATCTCGGCGCGACGCCGGCACAGGGCGTCGAAAGCCTGCGCGTCGAAATCGCCGCGTACCTGCGGGAATACCGCGGCATCCCGTGCGAGGCGGGCGACATCGTCATCACGACCGGCATCCGCAACGCGATCGACCTCGTCGCACGCACATTGCTCGCGCCCGGCGCGACGGTGCTGATGGAGGATCCCGGCTATGCGTCGGCGTGGCGGATCTTCACGATCGCGGGCGCGACCGTGATCGACGTGCCGGTCGATCGGGAAGGCATCGACACCGCATCGCTGGATCGCTATCCCGATGCGCGCGCCGCGTACGTGACGCCCGCCCATCAGGCGCCGCTCGGCGTCACGATGTCGGTATCGCGCCGGCTCGAACTGCTCGACTGGGCGCAACGCAACCGCACGTGGATCATCGAGGACGACTACGACGGCGAATTCAGCTACCAGACCGCCCCGCTCCCCGCGCTGAAAGCGCTCGACGCGTGCGACCGCGTGATCTACTGCGGGTCGTTCAACAAGACGCTGTTTTCCGGGTTGCGCATCGGCTTCATGGTCGTGCCGGCGGAACTGCGACCGGCGCTGTCCGCCGTGTGGCATGCGACCGCGCGCGCGGTCGGCGTCGCGCCGCAACTCGCGCTGGCCCGTTTCATCGGTCACGGCGATTTCGCGAAGCACCTGCGCGCCGCCCGCCACGCGTACCGCCAGCGGCGCGACATCGTGCTCGACCAGTTGGCGAAGCATGCCGGCGGCCGCTACACGGTGTCCGGCGAGCACGCAGGCTTTCATTTCGTGCTGTGGCTGCCGCCCGGCATGGAAGAGGCAGCCTGTGTCGCGCAAGCCCGCGCGGCCGGCGTCGAGTTGCAGCCGATCCGCGGCTTCTGTCGAAGCGCCCGGTGCGAGGCGGGCGTCGTCGTCGGGTATGCCGCACTGACGGCCGCGCATGCGCGGCACGGCGGCCGCCTCCTCGGACAACTGCTGGCCACGCCCGCGTAGCCTGCACGCTCCTCCTTTCAAGCGTTGCCGCGCGCCGCGAACCCGCGGCCGCCGCCGCTTCGACCTCGGGAAATCCATGACATGAACGGCGTGATTGCGAACGGAAATGAAAGCGGGCTGAAAGTGCCCCGCAATTAACATCCGCGTCACTCGAACAACATCGACGCATCACTGGAGGAAGACATGCCGTTTGCACCGAAGCACCTCGCCGCCGCGCTGGCGATCGTTCTGGGCACTGCCGCCGGCAGCGCCGTCGCGCAGGTTCCGGCCGGCTACCCGGGGAACTACCAGGGCGTGATCGACGCCGCGAAGAAGGAAGGCAAGCTGATCGTCTACTCGACGACCGACACGGGCCTCGTGCGTCCGCTGATCAAGGACTTCGAAAGCCTGTACGGCGTGAAGGTCGAGTACAACGACATGAACAGCACCGAGCTGTACAACCGCTACATCAGCGAGAACGCGGCGAGCAGCACCAGCGCCGACGTGCTGTGGAGCTCGGCGATGGACCTGCAGGTCAAGCTCGTCAACGACGGCCTGATGGCGTCCTACGATTCGCCGGAAAGCCCGAACGTGCCGCAATGGGCGCAATACCAGAAGCAGGCGTACGGCACGACGTTCGAGCCGCTCGCGATCGTCTACAACAAGCGCCTGATCCCCGAGAACGAAGTGCCGACGACGCGCGCCGACCTGATCAAGCTCCTCACCACGCAAGCCGACAAGTTCAAGGGCAAGGTCACGACCTACGACATCGAGAAATCGGGCGTCGGCTTCAACTACCTGACCCAGGACGCACACGTGAACGAGAAGGTCACGTGGGAACTCGTGAAGGCGATCGGCGCGACCGGCCCGAAGCTGCAGTCGAGCACGGGCGCGATGATGGAGCGCATCTCGTCGGGCGAGAACCTGATCGGCTACAACATCATCGGTTCGTACGCGTATGCCAAGGCGAAGAAGGACAAGTCGATCGGCTATGTGTTTCCTAAGGACTACACGCAGGTCGTGAGCCGCCTCGCCACCGTGTCGAAGAAGGCGAAGAACCCGAACGCCGCGAAGCTGTGGGTCGACTACCTGCTGTCCAAGCGCGGCCAGACGCTGATCGCGAACCAGGCGAACCTGTACGCGATCCGCGCGGACGTGACCGGCGAAACGTCGGCCGCGAGCCTCACGAAGGAACTCGGCGATTCGCTGAAGCCGATCCAGATCGGCACCGGCCTGCTCGTCTATCTCGACCAGTCGAAGCGCCTCGCGTTCCTGAAGCAATGGCAGCAGGCGATCAAGCGCTGAGCCGCTGAGCTGCTGACCTCGGGCCGCCCGCCGCACGTCGCGCGGGCGGCCCCTTCCCCTTACCGACTTCCTTGAGGCGGCCATCCGGATGGCCGCAGGGGTGAACTCATGCTTTCAACCAGCACACGGGACACGGCACCGGCCGTTGCGCCCCCTAGCGGCCCGCGCGACGCGATTCCCGCGCTGCCGGTCAGCGGCCTGCAGCCGCTCGCCGGCATGCTGCGCTGGATCGTCGTCGCGGTACTGACCATCGCGGTCGCGCTGCCGCTCGGCTTCATCCTGTTCCAGAGCCTACTGTCCGCGCCGTTCTTCGATGCGAACAAAACGCTCGGCATCGAAGGCTTCCGTTTCGTCTTCAGCGATCCCGACTTCTGGTCGGCCGTGAAGAACTCGTTCATCATCGCCGGCGGGATGCTGTTCATCTCGATCCCGCTCGGCGGCATCCTCGCGTTCCTGATGGTGCGCACCGACCTGCCCGGCCGCCGCTGGCTCGAACCGCTGCTGCTCACGCCGGTGTTCGTGTCGCCGATGGTGCTCGCGTTCGGCTACGTGGTCGCGGCCGGCCCGGTCGGCTTCTACTCGGTGTGGTTCAAGGAACTGTTCGGTGTGCAGAACGTGCCCTGGAACGTGTATTCGATCTTCGCGATCACGGTGATCGTCGGCCTCACGCACGTGCCGCACGTGTACCTGTATTCGTCGGCCGCGCTGCGCAACCTCGGCTCGGACGTCGAGGAAGCCGCGCGCGTGACGGGCGCCCGGCCGTTCCGCGTCGCGCTCGACGTGAGCCTGCCGATGACGATGCCCGCGCTGCTGTTCGCCGGCGTGCTGGTGTTCTTCCTCGGCTTCGAGGTGTTCGGGCTGCCGCTCGTGCTCGGCGATCCGGAAGGCCACCTCGTGCTCGCGACCTACCTGTACAAGCTGACCAACAAGCTCGGCGTGCCGTCGTATCACCTGATGGCCGCGGTCGCCGTGTGCATCGTCGCGATCACGTTCCCGCTCGTGCTGCTGCAGCGGCGCCTGCTGAAGACGGCGAGCCGCTTCGTCACCGTGAAGGGCAAGGCCGGCCGCGCGACGGTGCTGCCGCTCGGCGTGTGGCGCTGGATCGCGCTCGCGATCGTCGCGCTGTGGCTGATGCTGACCGTGATCGTGCCGATCTCGGGCATCGTGCTGCGGGCGTTCGTGACCAACTGGGGCGAAGGCGTGTCGCTCGCCGAAGTGCTGACGCTGTCGAATTTCATCGAGCTGTTCGAGCAGGACAACCTGGTGCGCGCCATCGTCAACACGCTCGGCATCGGCGTGATCGGCGGCGCGCTCGCGATCGGCTTCTACTCGCTCGTCGCGTTCGCCGGCCACCGCCGCCCCGACTGGGCGACCAGGCTGCTCGACTATCTCGTGCTGCTGCCGCGCGCGGTGCCCGGCCTGCTCGCCGGCCTCGCGTTCCTGTGGATCTTCCTGTTCGTGCCCGGCCTGCGCGAGCTGAAGAACTCGATGTGGAGCATCTGGATCGCGTACACGGTCGTGTGGCTCGCGTACGGGATGCGGCTCATCCAGAGCGCGCTGCTGCAGGTGGGCCCCGAGCTCGAGGAAGCCGGCCGCAGCGTCGGCGCGACGCGCAGCCGCGTGTCGCTCGACGTGACGCTACCGCTCGTGCGCTTCGGGCTGCTCGCCGCCTGGCTGCTGATCTTCATGATCTTCGAGCGCGAATACTCGACCGCCGTCTACCTGCTGTCGCCCGGCACCGAAGTGATCGGCGCGCTGCTCGTGTCGCTGTGGGCGACCGGCGCCGTCGACCAGGTCGCCGCGCTCTCTGTCATCAACATCGCGATGGTCGGCGCCGGTCTCGGCGTGGCCCTGCGCTTCGGAGTGAAACTTCATGGATAAGCTCATCGTCGACGATCTGCACCTCAGCTACGGCGCCAACCCGATTCTCAAGGGCGTGTCGTTCGAACTGAAGGCCGGCGAAGTCGTGTGCCTGCTCGGTGCGTCGGGCAGCGGCAAGACCACGCTGCTGCGCGCGGTGGCCGGCCTCGAACAGCCGTCCGACGGCCGCATCCAGCTCGACGACCGCGTGTTCTTCGACGGCGCGCAACGCGTCGACCTGCCGGTCGAACAACGCTCGCTCGGCCTCGTGTTCCAGTCGTACGCGCTGTGGCCGCACCGCACCGTCGCCGACAACGTCGGGTACGGCCTCAAGCTGCGCCGTGTGGCGCCTGCCGAACAGAAGCGCCGCGTACAGAGCGCGCTCGACCAGCTCGGCCTCGGCCATCTCGCGGAACGCTTTCCGCATCAACTGTCGGGCGGCCAGCAGCAGCGTGTCGCGATCGCCCGCGCGCTCGTCTACAACCCGCCGGTGATCCTGCTCGACGAGCCGCTGTCGAACCTCGACGCGAAGCTGCGCGAGGAAGCGCGTGCGTGGCTGCGCGAGCTGATCGTGTCGCTCGGGCTGTCGGCCCTGTGCGTGACGCACGACCAGACCGAAGCGATGGCGATGTCCGACCGCATCCTGCTGCTGCGCAACGGCCGCATCGAGCAGGAAGGTACGCCGGCCGAGCTGTACGGCGCACCGCGCTCGCTGTACACCGCCGAATTCATGGGCAGCAACAACCGGATCGACGCGCGCGTCGCCGCGATCGACGGCGAATGCGTGACGCTCGCCGGCGACGGCTGGGAGCTGCGCGCCGTCGCCCGCGACACGCTCGCGCCGGGTCAGGACGCACAGGCCGTGATTCGCCTCGAACGCGTCCAGGTCGCCGACGGCCCGGGGGCGAACCGGCTGCAGGCCGACCTCGTCACGTCGATGTATCTCGGCGACCGCTGGGAATACCTGTTTCATTGCGGCGACATGCGCCTGCGTGCGTTCGGCCATGTACCGCGAGCAGCCGGCAAGCACTGGATCGAATTCCCGACCAACGACTGCTGGGCGTTCGCGAAAGCGGGCTGACCCGATCGCGGCGGCCCGCGTGCCGCCGCGCATGCAGTCAAGCGCGCATCCGTTTCGCGCCGCGCATCGGCGCACGCTTCACGGCGTGCGCCGATGGCGCGCCGAGTACCCGTTTTCCGTTTCACCCACCCCACAACAAACCAAGGAGACACCGTCAAATGAAGTCACGCGCAGAACGTTCGATTCGAACAGTAGTCCTCACCGGTTCGGCCGCGGCAGCCTGCATCGTCGCGCCGGCCGCGCACGCGCAGTCCTCGGTCACGATATACGGGATCATGGACGCCGGCATCGAATACGCGAACCATGCGGCGCCGGATGGCGGCAATTCGTTCAAGCTGAAGTCGGGCAACAAGAACACGTCGCGCTGGGGCTTGCGCGGCGTCGAGGATCTTGGCGGCGGGTTGAAGGCGGTGTTCCGCCTCGAAAGCGGCATCGATCTTGCGAACGGCGCGTCCGACGACGGCCCCGACTCGATCTTCGCGCGCCGCGCGACGGTCGGCCTGAAAGGCAAATGGGGCGAACTGTCGCTCGGCCGCAACTTCACCGTCACGTACGACTACATGCTGCCGTTCGACCCGATGGGTTACGCGCAGAACTACTCGTGGGCGACCTCGTCGATGGCGACCGGCGGCCGCAAGGACGGCCTGTTCACGCGCTCGTCGAACGCGGTGCGCTACGACGGCGAATTCAGCGGCTTCAAGTTCGGCGCGCTGTACGGCTTCGGCAACGTGCCGGGCAGCATGAAGACCAGCTCCAAATACGATTTCGCGGTCGGTTACGAGACCGGCCCGTTCGCGGCGGTCGTCACGTTCGACCGGCAGAACGGCGCGGCCGACAGCGTCACGCCAGCCGATACCGTCAACTACGTTCAGGGTATCCATGCGGGCCTGAGCTACGACTTCGGCAACCTGAAAACGATGGCCGGCTATCGCAATTATCGACGCACGTATCACACCACGGCCGCGAACCAGTTGAGCGACATGTATTGGCTCGGTGGGTCGTACCAGTTCACGCCGACGTTCTCGCTGATCGCGGCCGTCTATCACCAGAACATCAAGGGCGGCACGGATGCCGATCCGACGCTGGTGTCGGTGCGCGCGCAGTACGCGCTGTCGAAGCGCACGGTGCTGTATGCGGCCGGGGCGTTCGCGATCGCGAAGCACGATCAGAAAGTGGGCGTGTCGCGCGATTTCAACGGGTACGGCACCACTCAGGTCGGGGTCACGGCGGGGATTCAGCAGCGGTTCTGAAGCCGACGCGGCCGACGTCGGCGGGCGGTCGGCCGCCTGCCTGCTTTCACACCGCGCGCGGCGGCATCACGGCGAACGGTCCGCTGCTGCCGCGCAACCAGACGCCCACACCGCATCCGGGCCGCCGCGTGGCGATGCGCCGCTTACTCGCCCCGCATCGTGAACACCGGACGCACGAGGCTGCTCGTATCGCCCCAGTGTTCGCCGACGTCCGCCAGCGGCACCGTGCGCGTGTCGATCGCGAGGCCCGCCGGCCCAGCCGCTTCGAATACGCCGCGCACCGACGCCAGCAAGCGCGGCAGCGACACGCTGCCGATCCCGCTGCCCATCAGTTCGATCGCGGTTGCCCGCAGCACGGCGCCCGGCAGCAGCACGTCCGCGCCGCCGATCGAGCCGATCTGCACGAAACGCAGCCGACGGCCATCGGGTGTCGCCTTCGCGGCCGCGCCCAGCAGCGCCTGCGCGGTGGCGCCCCACAGATAATCGAGCACGACATCCACGCCCGCGCGGAAATGCGGTTCGAGCGCCCGCGCCAGATGCGCGTCGTCCTGCTGCAGCGACACCACGGCGTCCGCGCCGGCATTCAGCAACGCCTGCAACGCGGCCGCGTTGCGGCCGGTCGCGACGACCTTCGCCGCGCCGAGATGCTTCGCGATCCGCACCGCGAGCCGCCCCGACGTGCCCGTTGCGCCATTGACGAGCACCGTCTCGCCCGCGACGAACCGCGCGCGTTCGGTCAGCGCCGCCCACGACGACATCCCCGGAATCGCGATCGCCGCGGCCGTGACATCGTCGAGCGCGTCCGGCAGCGGCACGCACTGCGTATCGGGCACGATCGTGCGTTCGGCCATCGCGCCGAACGGCACCGGCGCACCGAGGAAGTAGACGCGCCGACCGTCGTCGAGACGCCCCACGCCGTCGACACCGACGACGAACGGATAGCGTCGGTCCGACGAATAATGCGTGCCGGCCGCGCGCCCCTGCGCGAGGCGGCTCAGCGCCGACGCCGTCACGTCGATCAGGCGGTGGCCCGGCATCGCGTGCGGCGCGTCGAATTCCATATGAACGGGACGCTCGCCGACGCCCGTCACGACTGCTGCTTTCATGGTGGTTCCTTCAATCCTGGAAAATGGGTCTTTACCGGGCATCGAGCCACGCGCGCAGAGCGGGATCGCGTACTTCCAGCACGTCGAACAGGCCGAGCGCACGCAGTGCAGGCAGCGCGTCGAGCGCGTCGGCCTCCGCACGCGCCCTCTCGGCCGGTGCGGCGTCCGGATCGGTCAACACCCGTGCGTTGACCAGAAACGCGCCAACGGTCCCCTTGCGAATCGTCGTTCCGCCGGCATCGACGTGGTCGGCATGGTCGGGAAGCATCTGTTCGGCTCGCATCGCGTCTTGCTCCGGTTGTCATCGATGAACGCAGTGTAGGCGTGCCAATTCGGCCGATCTCCGGTATAACGGCCATTCGATACCGATATCCGGCCATGTCCGATCCGCTTCTGCCCGCCCGCTTCGTCACGTCCGACGACGGCCCGTTCGTGGCCGCCGCCGTCCTGTCGCAACGCGACCCGCGCATCACCGCGCCGCATTCGCATGCGCGCGGCCAGCTCGTGGGCGCGCTGAGCGGGCTCGTGACGATCGGCCTCGACGATCAGGAGTGGGTCGTGCCGGCGATTCATGCGATCTGGATTCCGCCGCATTGCCGGCATTCGCTGCGCTCGTTCGGGCCGATTTCCGGCTGGTCGGCGTTCATCGCCGAAGCCCGCTGCGCGGCGCTGCCGGCGACGCCGCGCGCGATCCGCACGACGCCGCTGCTGCGCGAAGCCGTGCAGCGTGCGGCGAGCTGGGGCGATTCCGAACTGAATGCCGCGCAGACGAGGATCGCCAACGTGATCCTCGATGAAATCGCGGCATCGGAAGCCGAGGCGCTGGGGCTGGTCCGGCCGCGGGACCCGCGGCTCGTGAGGATCACCGATGCGCTGGCCGCGGATCTCGCGAACGACCGGCGGCTGGAGGAATGGGCCGAATGGGCCGGCATCGGCGCACGGACGATGAGCCGCCGCTTCGTCGCCGAGACGGGGCTGACGTTCGCGCAGTGGCGTCAGCAGGCCAGGCTGCTGCGGGCGCTGGAGCGCATCGCCGACGGCGTGCCGGTGACGACGATCGCGCTCGATCTCGGGTACGACAACGTGAGCGCGTTCATCGACATGTTCCGGCGCGCGCTGGGGACGACGCCGGGACGGTATATGGAATCAGGACGGCGCGCGGACGGATAGGTGCGGCCATGCGCGTGCATGAAGCCGAACGGCGAACGGCCAGCGTTCGGCACACGAAAACCGCGCAGCCGCTGCGTCAATACGTGCCGTCGCCCTTCTTCGCGTCGCCGCCGTTCCCCTTGAACTGCGCGGCGAGCCGCTCCGCGCTCCGTGCCAGCAGCGTCGTATCGACGCCGACCGCGACGAACAACGCCCCCGCTTCCAGATAGCGCCGCGCGGCCGCTTCATCCGCGCTCAGGATGCCCGGCGCCTTGCCGGCCGCCTTGATCGCGCGGATCGCACCGTCGATCGCGCCCTGCACGTCCGGATGCCCGGGATGGCCGAGATGACCGAGATCGGCGGCCAGATCGGCCGGCCCGATGAATACGCCGTCCACGCCGTCGACCCGCGCGATCGCATCGATCGCGTCGAGCCCCGCGCGCGTCTCGACCTGCACGAGCACGGCCATCTCGTCGTTCGCGCGATGCAGGTACTCGCCGACGCGATTCCACCGCGACGCGCGCGCCAGCGCGCTGCCGACGCCGCGCATTCCATGCGGCGGGTAACGCGTCGCGGCCACCGCCGCACGCGCTTCGTCCGCGCTCTGCACCATCGGCACCAGCAGCGTCTGCGCGCCGAGATCGAGCACCTGCTTGACGATCACCGGATCGTTCCACGGCACGCGCACGACCGGATGCGACGGATACGGCGCGATCGCCTGCAGTTGCGTGAGGATCGTCGGCACCGTGTTCGGCGCATGCTCGCCGTCGATCAGCAGCCAGTCGAAACCGGCGCCCGCGACCACTTCGGCGCTGTACGGATTCGCGAGGCCGAGCCACAGGCCGACCTGCGCGTCGCCGCGTGCGAGCGCGGCCTTGAAGACATTCGACGAAATCCGCATCGTTCCTCACCTCACTCGAAGTAGCACTGGATCGTCCCGAGCGGGCCGTAGTCGACGCTGAACGTATCGCCCGAACGCGCCGCGCAGGGCCGCGTAAACGACCCGCCGAGCACGACCTGCCCCGGTTCGAGCGCGACGTCGAAGCGCGACAGCCGGTTCGCGAGCCATGCGACGCCGTTCGCCGGATGGTTCAGCACGCCGGCCGCGACACCGGTTTCCTCGACCACGCCGTTGCGCGACATGATCGCCGCTACCCAGCGCAAATCGACGTCCCGCGGGCGCACCGGCCGGCCGCCGATCACGACGCCCGCGTTCGCCGCGTTGTCGGCGATCGTGTCGAACACCTTGCGCGGCCGTTTCGTCTCGGGGTCGATCGACTGGCTGCGCGCGTCGATGATCTCGAGCGCCGGCACGACGTAATCGACCGCGTCGTACACGTCGAAGATCGTGCAGTTCGGGCCGGTGAGCCGCTTGCCGAGCACGAACGCGAGCTCGACCTCGACGCGCGGCACGATGAAGCGGCCGGTCGGGATCGTGCCGCCGTCTTCGAAGAACATGTCGTCGAGCAGCGCGCCGTAGTCGGGTTCGTCGATCTGCGACGTGTTCTGCATCGCCTTCGACGTGAGGCCGATCTTGTGCCCCTTCAGCGTGCGGCCTTCCGCGAGCTTGAGGGTCACCCACGCGCGCTGGATCGCATACGCGTCGTCGATCGTGATGTCGGGATGGTCGAGCGAGATCTGGCGGATCTGCGTGCGCGCGCGTTCGGCGTCGTGCAGACGGTGCGCGAGCTGGTCGATGATGGCGGGTTCGAGCATGGTCGGATCGGGAATGGAGTTCAGCCGGCCCGCTTGTAGCGGGCGTGAATGTTGTTGTGCTTGTACGAGCCGCTTTCGCTGAACTCGGTCAGTTCCATCGACAACGCTAGGTAGCGTTTCGCGTACAACTCGGCGAAATGCACCTTGATCGCATCGAACAGCGCGTCGCACGCGGCTTTTTTCTGCGCGTCGGTGCGGCCCGAGCCGATCTTCAGCGTCACGTGGACGAACGCGTCGTCCTCCGTACCGTCGGCGACGCAGTAGTCGTGCAGCTCGAGCGCGCGCGAACGGATGCCGCCGGTCGGGAACACGCCGCCCTGTGCGATCAGCGTCGCGTTGATCGTGCGCAGCAGCACGGGAATGCGGGCGTCGTCGCGGATGTTCGCGGTGTATTCGACGACGATGTGGGGCATGGCAAGTCTCCGGTCGGATTCGAATGCGTGGCGGGCGGCCTCGTTCAGGGCAGCGGGAAGATCGCGTTGATCTGCCCGGTGCCCGAACTCGCGAAATAGTCGGTGACGATCTCGACGGGCCGGTCGTAACGATCCCAGCCGAGCAGCCCGAGCAGCATCGCCGTGTCGTGCATGCCGCCTTCGCCGTGGCAATGCACGTTGTACTCCGGCAGCATCGCGCAGAAGGTCTTGAAATCGCCCTGTTTCCACAGTTCGACCACGCGCAGGTCGACCTGCCGGAAGAATTCGCGGCTGATCTCGTGGATCGATTCCTCGGGGCTGCCGTTGTCGTTGAAGCGGTGCGACAGCGAGCCGCTCGCGAGGAACGCGACGTTCGAATCGCTCTTCTCGATCGCTTCGAGCAGCGCCTCGCCGAAGCGCCGGCTTTCGTCGAGCGTATGCCACATGCACCAGCCGGCGATCGACACGACCTTGAAGTGCTGGTCGCCGTTCATGTAGCGCATCGGCACGAGCGTGCCGTATTCGAGTTCGAGGCTGTCGATCTCGTGCGCACGCGTCGCGATGCCGCGCTCGGTAGCCGTTTCCGCGATCAGCCGGCCGAGCGCCGGGTTGCCCGGATACGCGTACTGCATGTCGCGGATGAAATGCGGCAGCTCGTTGCTCGTATAGGTGCCGGCGAACCGCGCATTGCAGTTCACGTGATAGCCCGCGTTGACGAGCCAGTGCACGTCCGACACGACGATCGTGTCGACGCCGAGCGCGCGGCAGCGCTCGCCGATCAGCCGGTGGCCGCGGATCGCCGCCTCACGGCAGCCGTGATGCCGGCCGGGCAGTTCCGACAGGTACATCGACGGCACGTGCGTGATCTTCGCGGCGAGGGACAGTTTGCCCATCGTTAAGTCTCCCAATCGTTCGTTCTTGCGGCGACACGACCCGCTCCCGTTACACGCCCCAGCGAGGAATGTGATGCGAACCCATCGAGATGCACACGTTCTTGATCTCCGCGAACACCTCGAAACTGTACTCGCCGCCCTCGCGCCCGGTGCCCGATTCCTTCACGCCGCCGAACGGCTGGCGCAGGTCGCGCACGTTCTGGCTGTTCACGAACACCATCCCGGCCTCGATGCCGCGCGCGAGCCGATGCACCTTGCCGACGTCCTGCGTCCAGATGTACGACGCGAGGCCGTACGCCGTGTCGTTCGCGAGCCGCAGCCCTTCTTCCTCGTCCTCGAACGGGATGATGCACGCGACCGGCCCGAAGATCTCTTCCTGCGCGATGCGCATCCGGTTGTCGACGTCGGCGAATACGGTCGGCCGCACGAAGTTGCCGCGGCGCAGATGGTCGGGCAACCCTGCCGGCTTGTCCGCACCGCCCGCGACCACGCGCGCGCCTTCCTGCTCGCCGAGGCGGATATAGCCCGTCACCTTCTCCCAGTGCTGGCGCGTGATCATCGCGCCGAGATTCGTGCCCGGATCGGCCGGATCGCCGACCACCAGGTTGTTCGCGCGGCGCGCGAATTCCTGCACGAAGCGGTCGTAGATCGTGCGCTGCACGAAGATCCGCGAGCCCGCGGTGCAGCGTTCGCCGTTGATCGAGAAGATCGTGAACAACGATGCGTCGAGCGCACGGTCGAAATCCGCGTCGTCGAAGATCAGCACCGGCGACTTGCCGCCGAGCTCCATCGAGTACTTCTTCAGGCCCGCGCGTTCCATGATCCGCTTGCCCGTGACCGTGCCGCCCGTGAACGACACCGCGCGCACGTCCGGATGCCGCACGAGCGCATCGCCGGCCGTCGCGCCGTAACCCTGCACGACGTTCAGCACGCCGGGCGGAATGCCGGCTTCGAGCGCGAGCCGGCCGAGCTGGTCGGCCGTGAGCGGCGACAGCTCCGACATCTTCAGCACGGCCGTGTTGCCGAGCGCGAGACACGGCGCCGTCTTCCACGTGGCCGTCATGAACGGCACGTTCCACGGCGACACCAGTGCACACACGCCGACCGGCTGGTACAGCGTGTAGTTCAGCATCTGGTCGTCGACCGGATAAGTGCGGCCGTTCATCTGCACGCATACTTCCGCGAAGAAGTTGAAGTTCTCGGACGCGCGCGGAATCAGCTGCTTGCTCGTCTGCGCGATCGGCAGGCCGGTATCCTGCGTTTCCAGCGCCGCGAGCATCGGCACGTTCCGCTCGATCAGCTCGCCGAGCTTGCGCATCAGCTTCGCGCGCTCCTTCGCCGGCGTGTTCGCCCATTTCGGAAATGCTTCCTTCGCCGCGCGCACGGCCGCGTCGACCTCGGCCTCGCCGCCCGACGCGACCTCGGTGATGACGTCGCCCGTCGCCGGGTTCAGCGTCGTGAAGGTTTCGCGGCTCTCCACTTCGCGGCCGTCGATCCAGTGCTTGATGGTCATGTGCTCTCCTTGGGCGACGGCCTCAGCCGGCGCGATAGTAGTCTGCTTCGCCGACGATCGTGTTCACGAGCCGGCCGATCCCTTCGATTTCGGTCACGACCTCGTCGCCCGGCTTCGTGTCCGCCAGCCCCTCGGGCGTGCCGGTCAGGATCAGGTCGCCCGGCGAGAGCGTCATGAAGCTGCTGATGTGCTCGATCAGCGCGGGCACGTCGAAGACCATGTCGCGCGTGCTGCCGCGCTGCGTCTCCCGGCCGTTCACCGTCGTGCGCAGCGTCAGGTCGCCCGCGTCGCCGATCTCGTCGCGGCTGACGAACCACGGCCCGAGCGGCGTGCAGGTGTCGCGGTTCTTCACGCGCAGGTTCGGGCGGTAGTAGTTCTCGAGATAGTCGCGGATCGCGTAGTCGTTCGCGACCGTATAGCCGGCCACGTGGTCGACGGCCTGCGCGCGGCTCACATGGCGCGCGGGCCGGCCGATCACGACGGCCAGCTCGCACTCGTAGTGCATGTGCGTGGCGTCCGCCGGGCGCACCGTGCGCGACCGGTGGCCGACGAACGTGTTCGGCCCCTTCAGGAAGATCAGCGGTTCGCTCGGCGCGTTGAACGCGAGTTCCTTCGCATGGTCGGCGTAGTTCAGGCCGAGCGCGAACGTCGTGCGCGGCGCGACGGGCGGCAGCCACGCCACCGCGTCCTCGGCCACCACGCGCCCCGTATCGAGGCGGATCGCGCCGTCGCCGGCCGGTTCGGCTGCATGCAATGCCCCGTTGTAGATCACGCGCGCCGTCTTCATCGTGCTTCCTCCGCGATCAGCGTATGCCGCAACGTGCCGATGCCGGCCGCGGCGATCTCGATCGTGCTGCCCGCGCGGGCACGCGGTGCGCCGCCCGCGACGCCGAGCAGCAGCACGTCGCCCGCGTCGAACGACATGAAGGCCGTCACGTCGGCGATCAGCTCGCGCACCGGGCGAATCAGCGTCGCGGTCGATGCGGACGCGGCCACCTCGCCGTCGATCCGCACCGTCAGGCCGATCGCGTCGACATCGGTGAGCGCGGCGGCCGGCACGATCGCCGGGCCGAGCGGGCAAAAGCCGTCACGGCACTTGAAACGCACGGCCGGACGGTAGTAATCGGGATGCGGCACCGACACGTCGCTCGCGAGCGTGAAGCCGTGCACGTAGTCGAGCGCCTGCGCGGCCGCCACGCGCGTCGCGCGCCGGGCGAACACGACGGCCACCGACGCGCCGATCTCCAGCGCGTCGACGCCGGCCGGCACGGCGACGGCGGCGCCGTCGGCCGCATGCGTGTTGGCGGATTTGATGTAGAGGATCGGCGCCTGCGGCGGGCGGCCGTAAGGCGGCGCGTTCACGGCATCGCCGAGCGCGGCGAGGGCCGCGCGCTCGTTGAGCAGCGCGCCGTAGACGGTACCGATGGCGACCGGCAACGGCGGCGCCGCGGCGGTCGTGCAAGACAGCTCCATGCGTCATTCCCCTGCCGCGCGTCGCGGCTCATCGTCAATACTTAACATCTTAAGTAAACAATCGGGCGCTGGCAACCTCGATTACCCTGATACACGAAATTCATCAGCTTCGGCTGTTAAGATTGATGCGTCCCCGTCCTCTGCTCACCCTGATGAACCGTACGCTCGACCATCGCAACCTGGCCATGCTGCTGCTCGAGGCCCGCGAAACGCTGATGGGCCTGTTTCGCCCCATTCTCAAGGAATTCTCGCTGACCGAACAGCAATGGCGGATCATCCGCGTGCTCGACGGCGAACCGGCGCAGGCGCTCGAAGCCGGGCAGATCGCGAAACGCTGCTGCATCCTGAGCCCGAGCCTGACCGGCGTGCTGGAACGGATGGAGCGCGACGGCCTGATCACGCGCATGCGCGCGCAGGAGGATCAGCGCCGGCTGCTGGTCAGCCTGACGCCGCAAAGCAGGAAACTGGTGACGGAAATCGGTCCGCGCATCGACGAGCAATATCGTCAGCTCGAATCGCGATTCGGCCAGGACGGCCTCGAGGACATCTACCGCGCGCTCGACCGGCTCATCGAGCTCGGCAGCCACGCGTAAGGACGGCGCCCGCCACGTGCGGGAACGGGCGTCGGTGCGACGCGGGCGTCAGTGGCGGTCAGTGGTGGATCGCGCCGCGCATCAGTTCGGTCACGGCCACCCCGCGCGACGTGCGCATGCACTCCTCGACGTAATCGATGAACGGCAACGGCTCGAAATCGATTTCGTCGCGCACGCGGCGGTTGTCGAACACGCGATCGACCGTCGCGAATTCCCCGCAGCGCTGCAACGCCCGCCCGATCACGCGCTCGAGTGCCGGGTCGGGGCGCCCGAGCACGTCGCGCACGACGAGCGGCAGTTCGGCCGGCGCGCATGCCGCGTAGCGCGGCGCCCCGGTCATCCCCGCCGCCTCGTCCATCGCGCGCACGATCTGCGCGACTTGCGGCGCCTCGTCGCCGGCCGACACGTGATAGACGTCGTGCGCGAGCGTCGGCTTGACGGCCAGCAGCATCGTCGCGCGCGCCACGTCGTCCACCGACACGATGTCGATGCGCGTCATCGGCCGCGCGGTGAAGCGGCGCGCCGCATGCGCAAGCCGGAACATCCAGAACGAATTCGGCGCGGGCCGCGTACCGAGCACCGTGTGGCCGACCACGTGCGACGGCCGCACGACGACGAGCGGCAGCCCGAGCGCGCGCAGGCGCTGTTCCGTCTCCGCCTTCGCGTGCAGGTAATCGGCCGCGAGCACCGCGCCCGGTAGACCTTCGTCGCCCGGCGCGACATCGTTCCCCGCGTCGCGTCCCGCCTCTTCCTGCACGATCCCGCCACGGCCGGCATGCGCGTAGGCCGTGCCGACGTAGACGAAGCGCTGCAGGCGCGGCGCACGCGCGAAGCGTTCGGCGAAGCGCACCGCATCGGCGATGTCGGCCTGCAGGTGCGCGCCGTCGGCCGGCGACGCATGGCCCGCGCAGTGAATCACGTGGGTCGCGCCGGCCAGGCGCGGCGCATCGGCGCCGTGCCACACGTCGCCGAGCGCGCCGACGATCACGTTCGCGTCGGTCAGGCGCGACGCCCAGTACGGCGCGAGCCCCGCGCGCAGCGCGGCTTCACGCAGCCGCGCGACCGCGTGGCCGCGATCCTGCGCGCGCACGACGCAGACGATGCGTTCGAGCAACCCTGCATTGACGAGCGCGGTCAGCACGGTACTGCCGATGAAGCCGGTCGCGCCGGTCAGCACCAGCCGTCCGACGTTCGCCGCCGCGACCGGTGCGCTGGCCGGCGACACGAGGCTCGTCCGCCAGTTCAGCGACAACGCGGTTTTCCAGATCAGCACGATAGTCTCCTTCGAAGAGTCGGCCAGGCGGCGCGGCACCCGCGGTTGCGGGCGGCGCACGGCTCACTGGCCGGGCCGGGGCTGACGCGCGCCCCGGCGGCTCCCGATCGGGCGTGCGCCCTGCGATCGCGTCGATCACGCTCTGGCACGAGCCAGCGGCAGCCGGCGCGGACGGGCATCCGCGGCACAGGATCGGGAAGGTCCCAGTGTGGGGCCGGACCGCATGCAAGTCTGTCCCGAAAGTTTCGTGAAAGTGTGCCGATTTGTACGCGATTGTCGGAGTGTGTCGTGTCGGCCGCTGCGTCAAAACGCAGAAATGCCTCGCCCGACTGCATTCGACCGGCGCCGGATGCGCGTCGCTCGCCCGGTTTCGACGGCGGCCGGCGCGCGACAGATCGACGCGGCGAGCGGCCCTGTCGTCCCATGTCCTGACCGTCGCGCGTGCCGGCCCGGACGCCGCTGTCGCCGGTATCGCCCGCGTGTGCTGACGCCTCCGGAACGACCATGAATCGTCAGACGTCGTTTCATCTGAAATCGAAATGGACTCAATATGGATTTATTGCGGATTATCACTTGCGTTTCACACCAGTCTATCTAGACTGTTCAAGTCAAAACGGTCGGATGCGTCATTTTTTTTCAGGAGACGATGCAATGCGCCTCACCATTCGGATTAATGGCAGCGAATCGGCAACCCGGCATTCGTTCGCGGTATTGTGGGTCGATACCGACGAGGGGCTGTGGTCGCGCGAGGCACATCAGGGCATCGACCTCCCGACCTGGGGCAAGGTCCGCGACGTGGAGGGCGCGATGGCGCTCTGCGCGGCCGACAGCGGCAATGCCGTCTGTC
Organism: Burkholderia sp. BCC1208; assembly: GCF_902833095.1. Taxonomy (NCBI): domain Bacteria; kingdom Pseudomonadati; phylum Pseudomonadota; class Betaproteobacteria; order Burkholderiales; family Burkholderiaceae; genus Burkholderia; species Burkholderia sp. BCC1208. The sequence continues at coordinate 48,448 of NZ_CADFDY010000002.1, forward strand.
AGTTGAAGGGCCTGTCGTTCGATGCGACGCGGCGCGAACAGGGCCGCGCGGTGCTCGCCGGCGAGCATCCCGACGGCGCGTGGCGCCTGCAGGCGGTCGATACCTGCACGACCCAGCCGGAATACCAGGAATTTATTTCCGTTGCCCGATAGGTATTATTGACATCTATCGTCTGCGGTTTTCGGGTTTATTCCGGTATCAGTGATATTCATTTCGATATTCAGTATGAATGGCGCCTCGGTGGGAGGCGCTTTTCATTTTCGAGATTAAAGAAATAACCGAAGTGCGGGCAATTGATCGCGCGCCGGGACGATCGCGATCGAACCATGCCGCAGACCATCCGCCCGGATCGGCATGCGATGGATCGTCCGTGTTTCATCATCCGCACGCGGCGCGGAATCTCGCGCCGGCCCCGCCTTTCCTGCTCCTTCCTCTCCCTTTTCAGACGGCCTGCCATTCGCCTTTTTGCGGGGCCGGAACACACTTTCCCCACACGATGTTTACTCATTTATTACAATCGCATTATTCAGACTGACCAGCCGCCATCCGGCGGCCCCACCCGGCCCTTGCATGAGCTTGAAAAAGAAGACCCGCCCCGCCGCTCCGTACGCGGCGGCGACCAAGAATCCGATGCTCGCGGCGCGCCTGCCGATGTGGCGCTCGCGGCTGATCGTGGTCGTCGTGTTCCTCGCGTTCGCGGCGCTGATCGCGCGCGCTTTCTGGGTGCAGGTCGCGAACCAGGATTTCTACGTCGGCCAGGGCCAGAAGCGCTATCAGCGCACGATCGAGCTCGACGCGATGCGCGGGCGCATCGTCGACCGCAACGGCGCGATGCTCGCGGTCAGCCTGTCGACCTATGAAATCTGGGCGAACCCGAAACAGGTCGCCGACACCGATTACCCGCAGATCGCGAAGCTGCTCGACATGCCGCTCGTCGAGGTGAAGCGACGTCTCGGCAACGACAAGACGTTCGTGCTGCTCAAGCGACAGGTCGACGCGGACACCGCCGGCCGGCTCGACAAGCTCGCGATCGACGGCATCACGCAGATCGCCGATTCGAAGCGCTTCTACCCGGAAGGCGAATCGGCCGCGCACGTGGTCGGCTTCACGAACGTCGAGGACAGGGGCCAGGAAGGGGTCGAGCTCGCGGCGAACGCGCGCCTGCAGGGCACGTCGGGCCAGCGGGAGGTGATCCGCGACCGGCTCGGCCGCATCGTGTCGGACACGCGCCCGCTCGTGCCCGCGCAGCACGGCGCGACGATCGAACTGACGATCGACCGCCGCATCCAGCAGCTCGCGTTCAGCCAGCTCAAGGCCGCCGTGATCGAAAACAACGCGCAGGCCGGCAGCGTCGTCGTGCTCGACGCGCAGAACGGCGAGATCCTCGCGCTCGCGAACTATCCGACCTTCGACCCGAACGACCGCGCCCGCCTCACCGGCCAGCAATTGCGCAACCGCGCGGTGATCGACACGTTCGAACCGGGCTCGACGATCAAGCCGCTCGTCGTCGCGCTGTCGATCGACGAGCGCAAGGTCACGCCGAACACGATCATCAACACGTCGCCGGGCACCTACAAGATCGGCCCGGCGGTGATCCACGACACGTCGAATCATGGGTCGCTGACGGTATCGCAGGCGCTGCAGAAGTCGAGCAACGTCGCGCTCGCGAAACTGGCGCTGAACCTGCCCGCCGAAACGATCTGGAACAAATACCAGGAGTACGGGATCGGCCGCGCACCGGAACTGACGTTCCCGGGCGTCGCGTCGGGCCGGTTGCGCGGCTACAAGCGCTGGCGGCCGATCGAGCAGGCGACGATGGCGTACGGCTACGGGCTGTCGATGTCGCTGCTGCAGATCGCGCAGACCTACACCGCCTATGCGGGCGACGGCACGCTGCACCCGGTGTCGCTGCTGAAGAACGGCACCGACCAGCAGACGATCGACGCGCACCGCGGCCACCGCGTGACGTCGCCGCAAACGGCCGCCGCGATCCGCTCGATGCTCGAGATGGCGGTGGGTGAAGGCGGCACCGGGCGCCGCGCGCGCGTGGACGGCTACCGGATCGGCGGCAAGACGGGTACCGCGCGCAAGCAGGTCGGCGCGACCTATGCAAAGGGCAAGTACCGCGCCCTGTTCGCCGGGATGGCGCCGATGAGCGACCCGCGCCTGATCGTCGCGGTGATGATCGACGAGCCGCGCGGCAAGGGCTACTACGGCGGCACCGTGGCCGGCCCGGTGTTCGCGGCGGTCACGAGCGGCTCGCTGCAGTTGCTCGGCGTGCCGCCCGATGCACCGGTCGAACCGGAGAAGAACGCGCCGGCGAAGGCCGCCGCGCCGCAGAAGACGGTCGCCGCACCGAAAGCGGCGGCGGCAACCACGACCGTCACGCAGAAACCGTCGGCATCGCTCAAGACGGCCGCGCAATCCGGCACGCCCGCGCCCGCGAAGCAGGCTACCGCAGGCTAACGACGCCGGCGGCGATGCCGTATCCGCATCGCCCCGCCCTATCCCGCTCTGCAGCAACACACCACAGAGACTGAAGCGCGCAGGGCCGGCCGCCGCCGTACGCCGTCAATGCGCCGCCGCGACCGGCTTCGCCATCCGGCCGAGTACGTGCTCGGTCATCCCGCGCGCGAGTTCGGTCTCGCCCATGAACACGGTGCCGATGCCCTCGCTCGACAGCAGCGCGGCCTCGTCGCCGCTGTTCGTGCACAGCACGACCTCGAGCGTCGGGTTGAGCGTGCGCGAGATCTCGACGATCTGCCGCACGTCGAACACGTCGGGCAGCGTCACGACCAGCATCCCGGCGCGGGCGATATGCGCCTGCACGAGCACGATCGGCTCGATCGCGTCGCCCGACACGGCCGCGATGCCGTCCGCGCGCAGTTTCTCGACGAGCTCGCGATTCTGCTCGACGACGACATACGCGATCCCGCGCTCGTCCAGTGCATGCGCGATCCGCGTGCCGACCTTGCCATAGCCGACGATCACGACCTGCCCGGTCAGATGCGTCTGCGGCGTCGACATCGGCAGCGCGGCGAGCGGATCGTCGCGCGCCTCGAGCTTGCGCGCGAACGCCGAATGCTTGCGGATCCATGCGAGCGCCGGATCGATCGTCGCGAACAGCAGCGTGTTCATCGCGATCGAGATCAGCGCGACTGCGAGAATCAGGCTCTGCCCCTCGGCCGACAGCAGCCCGAGCGCCCGGCCGAGCCCCGCGAGGATGAACGAGAATTCGCCGATCTGCGCCAGGCCGGCGCCCACGGTCAGCGCCGTGTTCAGCGGATAGCGGAATGCAATCACGAGCGCCACGGCCGCGACCGTCTTGCCGATCAGCACGATGGCCGCGACCTCGATCACGTGCAGCGGCTGGTCGAGCAATATCTTCGGATCGAACAGCATGCCGACCGAAATGAAGAACAGCACCGAGAACGCGTCGCGCAGCGGCAGCGTCTCGTCGGCCGCGCGCCGGCTGAATTCCGACTCGCGCATCATCATCCCGGCGAAGAACGCGCCGAGCGCGAACGACACGTCGAACAGCTTCGCCGCGCCGAATGCGATGCCGACCGCCGCGGCAATCATGCAGAGGGTGAACAATTCGCGCGAACCGGTGCGCGCGACGAGCCACAGAATGCGCGGGAACACGCGCTTGCCGACCACCAGCATCAGCGCGATGAACGCCGCGACCTTCAGCATCGTGACGCCGAGCGTGCCCCACACGCTGCCGCCGGCCGCATGCGCGTCGCCGGGCGGCGTGCCGCCGAGCAGCCCCGCCACCGGCGGCAGCAGGACCAGCACGAGCACCATCACGAGATCCTCGACGACCAGCCAGCCCACCGCGATGCGCCCGTTGACCGTTTCGACGAGCCCGCGTCCTTCGAGTGCCCGCAGCAACACGACGGTGCTCGCGACCGACAGCGCGAGCCCGAACACGAGCGCCGCACCGAGGCTCCAGCCCCACGTGAGCGCGAGCCCGCCGCCGAGCAGCGTCGCGACGGTGATCTGCACGATGGCGCCCGGCAGCGCGATCTTGCGCACCGCGAGGAGATCGCCGAGCGAAAAGTGCAGACCGACGCCGAACATCAGCAGCATCACGCCGACTTCGGCGAGCTGCTGCGCGAGCGACAGGTCGCCGACGAAGCCGGGCGTACCGGGGCCGATCACGATCCCGGCGAGCAGATAGCCGACGAGCGGCGGCATTTTCAGCAGCGACGCGAGGTAACCGAAGATCATCGCAAGACCGAAACCGGCCGCGAGCAACGCAATCAGGCTGACGTCATGAGGCATCCCCCCTCCCAAGTTCTTGTAACTATTTAGTAAGGTTCAAGAGTGAAAGGATACGGGATGAGGCGGAAAAATGTCGCGCCGCCGAGAAAATTTCACGCGGCGGCGCGTATTGGCGGGGTGCAACCCCGGCGACGGGAAAGACATCGCCGCCCCGCCGCCCGTCGGCGCTGACCGGGGCGGCAGGCGGGTTGATGCCCCGTCAGCGCGACGCTTGCGGGAACCGCGCGCCCGGCGGCGGCTCGGGCCGCGTCGACGGCACACTCTTGCGCACCTTCGCGACCTGCGCGGCGGTCACCGGCGCGCCCGTGTTGCCCCAGCTCGTGCGCACGAAATTCGACACGTCCGCGACTTCCTGGTCCGACAGGCGCCAGCCGAACGGCGGCATCGTGAAGGTCGACGGCGCGGTATGCGTCCCTTGCAGCGCGCTGCCTTCCAGCACGACGTGGATCAGCGAGGTCGGATCGTCGCCCTGCACGACCGGGTTGCCGGCGAGCGCCGGGAACACGCGCGTGTAGCCGTGACCGTCGCTGCGATGGCAGGCCATGCAGTTGTCGCGATAGACGGCCGCGCCCGGCTTGCCCGCGTCGCCGCTCTGCAGCGCCTTCGCGGCGGCCGCGTCGTACACGTGCGGCTGCTCGCCCTGCACGCGCGGCGGCAACGTCTTCAGATAGCGCGCGATCGCGTTCAGGTCGTCGTCGGTCATGTGCTGCATGCTGTGGCCGACCACGTCCGTCATTCCCCCGAACGCGGCCGTGCGCAGCGTGCGGCCGGTCTTCAGGAACTGCACGATCTCGGTTTCGTTCCACATGCCGAGGCCCGTGCGCGGCTCGCCGCGCAGGCTCGTCGGCACCCAGCCGTCGATCGCCGCGCCGCCGGCCAGGAAGTCGAGGCCGTCCGCGTCGGTCAGCCCGCGCTCCTGCATCGTCGGCGCGCGCGGCGTATGACACGCGCCGCAGTGGCCGAGCCCCTGCACCAGGTACGCGCCGCGCGCGACCACCGGGTCCGTGTACGGTGCCGCGTCGAACGGCTTCGGCGACGGCGCGAACATCTTGCGCCAGATGCCGAGCGGCCAGCGCATCGACAGCGGCCACACGATGTCGACCGCGCGGTTCTCGTGCTCGACCGGCGCGACGCCGTGCATGAAGTACGCGTACAGCGCCTTCATGTCGTCGTCGGTCAGCCGCGCATACGACGGGAACGGCATCGCCGGATACATCGTGTCGCCGTTCTTGCGCACGCCTTCGCGTACCGCGCGGGTGAAGTCCTCGTAGGTCCAGCCGCCGAGGCCCGTCTTCGGGTCCGGCGTGATGTTCGTCGAGTAGATGCCGCCGATCGGCGTGTCGAACTTCAGCCCGCCCGCGAACGGCTTGCCGCCGCTCGCGGTGTGGCAGGCGATGCAGTCGCCTGCGCGGGCAAGGTATTCGCCGCGCTTGACGAGGGCCGCGTCGGCGGACTGGGCTGCCGGTGCGGCCGCCGGGCCCGAAGCCGCGGCCGGCGCGGACGCCGGCTGCGCGAACGCGGCGCCGCCCGCGAGACCGAATGCCGCCCATGCCGTGCAGATCGCCAGCGCGCGCCGCAGCGGGGACACGCGGCGCGCGGCGTTGTGGTGGTTCATCGTCCTCTTCATGCGGTCACCAGCGGGGCGGGATTCTTCAGGTACTGCTCGCGGATCGCGCGTGCCGACCAGTAGGCCAGCGCCGCGATGATCCCGGTGGGGTTGTAGCCGATGCCCTGCGGCAGCGCGGACGCGCCCATCACGAACACGTTGTGCACGTCCCAGCACTGCAGATAGCGGTTCAGCACGCTCGTCTTCGGGTCGGTGCCCATGATCGCGCCGCCGACGAGGTGGGTCGTCTGGTACTGGCGCGAGTCGAAGTGCTTGCCGAACTCGCGCGTCGACACGCCGATCGCCTTCGGCCCCATCGCCTCCGCGATCTTCTTCATCTGCCCGGTCACGTACCGCGCCATCTTGATGTCGTTGTCCTTCCAGTCGAACGTCATCCGCAACAGCGGCTGGCCGTACGAATCGCGATAGGTCGGATCGAGATCGAGATACACGTCGCGGTACGACATGTTGGTGCCGTGCGCATCCATCGAGATTGTGTGCGCGTAGTTGTCCTTGACCGCCTTCTTCCACGCCGAGCCCCACTGCGGCGTGCCGGGCGGCGTCGCGATGCCGCTGATCGGCTTCACGCCGGCCTGGTTCACCCACAGCGGCGAGCCGCCGACGAAACCGAGCGGGCCGTGATCGAAGTTGTCCGCGTTGAAGTCGTCCACCGCGACGCCGTTGCCGCCCGCGCCGATGAACGGATTCGTATAGGTGTCCTTGTCGAAGAACGCCTTGATCGTCGACAGGTTCTGATACGCGAAATTGCGGCCCACGACGCCTTCGCCCGACACCGGGTCGTACGGCTTGCCGATGCCCGACAGCAGCAGCAGATGCACGTTGTGATACTGGAACGCGGCCACGATCACGAGATCGGCCGGCTGGTGCACTTCACGCCCGGCCGGATCGACGTAGGTCACGCCGGTCGCGCGCTTCTTCGTGTCGTCGAGGTCGACGCGCAGCACGTGGCACTTCGAGCGCAACTCGAAGTTCGGCGCCTGCTTCAGTGCCGGCAGGATGTTCAGGTTCGGCGACGCCTTCGAGTACATGTAGCACGCGTAGCCGCTGCAGTAGCCGCAGAAGTTGCACGGGCCCATCTGCACGCCGTACGGGTTCGTGTACGGCCCCGACGTGTTCGCCGACGGCAGCCGGTACGGATGCAGGCCGAGCGAGTGCGCCGCATCGAAGAAGCGCTGCGCCGAATACGTATTGAGCTGCGCGGGCAGCGGGAAGTTGTCGCTGCGGTTCGCCTCGAACACGTTGCCGTCGCCGACCACCTTGCCGCCGACCTTGTACGCCTGCCCCGACGTGCCGAACACCTTCTCGGCGAAATCGAAATGCGGCTCGAGTTCGTCGTACGTGACGCCCGTATCCTGGATCGTCATCCCTTCGGGGATGAACTTCTTGCCGTAACGCTCTTCATAGTGGCTGCGCAAGCGCAGTTCTTCCGGCGTGATCCGGAAGTGCACGCCCGACCAGTGCAGCCCCGCGCCGCCGACGCCTTCGCCCGGCAGGAACGCGGCGAGCTGCCGGTACGGCAGCGCGGTGTCCTGCAGGCCGTGGCGGATCGACACGGTCGTCTTCGACAGGTCGAGGAACAGCTTCTTGCGGATGTTGTAGGTCAGCTCGTCGATCGTGTTCGGGTACGCGCCGTCCGGATAGGTGTCGCGATATTCGCCGCGCTCGAGCGCGACGACGTTCAGGCCCGCTTCGGTCAGTTCCTTCGCGAGAATCGCGCCGGTCCAGCCGAAGCCGACGATCACCGCATCGACATGCGGCTTCTTATCCGTGGCCATCAGCTGCGCTCCCCGTTGATCGAGACGGGGCCGTACGGATAGGGCTTGCCGCTCTGGTTGACGAAATCCATGAAGTCCGCGCGCGCGCCCGGGAAACCGATCATCTTCCACGCGGCCATGTCGCGATTGCCGCCATGCACCGGATCGCAGAAGTAGCCTTCGCGCGTGTTCTGCAGCAACTGGCCGAGGAACACGCCGGGCGGGACGTCGTCGATCTGCGCGCCGCCCTTCTCCAGCGCGCCGAGCACCGTGTCGCGCGTCGGCGCGTCGAGATCCGCGAACGCCTTGCCGTGTGCCTTTTCGCAATAGCGGTTGACGGCCGCGATGCCGAGCCGGTAGATGTCGCGCGGCACGAGCTTCAACTGGTAGCCGAGCTCGGGCACGCCCTGCTGGAACGGCCCCTGCATATACCACGTCGCACCGTGCGCATACGGCGTCTCCATCTGGCGATCGATGAATTCGGGCACGCCCGCTTCGAGTGCGCCGGGGCCTTCGGCGTCGGCCGGAATCAGCCGGTCGACGGCGGCCTGGACGAACGCCCATTCCTTCGCATCGAAAAAGGTCGGCTTGTACGGCGCGCGTTCGGCGCTGGCCGACGCAGCGGACGCGTTGCCGGCCGTCGTCGCGGACGACGACGAGCGCAGGTCGCAGCCGGCGACCGACGCGATCGGCACGAGCGCGACCGAGGTGCGCAGGAAACGGCGACGTGAATTGGGTTTGTCAGGTGGCGTGGACATGGTCGGATGTTGATCGTTGGGGATCGGGTTCGGACGCGCACATTCCGCATGTCGCGTGCCCGGCGGGCAGCCGTGCCGCAGTCGGCCGGTCGCCCTGTTCTTTCGTGTGTTGCGCACAACCTCGATGCAGGCGTCCGGCGGCGATCCGCGGTGGCCCGTCATTGCGGCCGCACGTCGCCTCGGTGCCGGCGGCGCCGCGAGGATCGACCTCTTCGCGGGCCTATCGTCGGACAAATACCGGCATCGGCCTGCATCTGCCCGCCATCGCCCATGGCCCTCGTTCAACTTAGACGGCGCGTTTGCCGACGGCAAGCGCAACGTGCACGACCCTCTTTTCGGGCCCGGCGACGAATGCGGCGAATTATATATGGAACCGGTTCCAGTGCTAGAGGGTTCAATGCAATTCAGTGCATCGAAATTAGCAACAATGGGAAATCCGCAAGGCGGAATGTGCAAGGATGGCGAGAAGGCGGATGCCTGCGCCGGTCTGGCGGACGATCGAGCCGTCGGCGCGCGCTACGGCATGCCCGCGATCGTCGAAGTCGATGCGCAGCGCATGCACCGGGAGGGCCACACGTTCTTCGTCGCCGAAAACGGCATCTGGCCGACCGCTGCCGTGCCGGCCGAATACCTTACGCAGATCGAACCGCACGCGGCTGAATCGCGCGCCGCTCACCCGTCACCACGGCCAGAACATCGATCCGATCGACAACGCAAGCGCCGCGCACAGCGGCGAGTAATACAGCGTATCCATCCGCGCGAAACGCGACCCGCGAATCCGTTTGAAAAAGCCGACGTAGCGGAAATCGCCGACGGCCCGCACCGCGAAGATCAATGCGAGCGCAACGACCGCGAACGCGATCGTGCCGGGATATGCGTTGCGCCCCAGCCAGCCGGCACGCGCGGCGACCACGCATGCGCCGCACAGCAGTGCCGCCGCGACGGCGAGCGTGCCGACGGCAGTGGGCCGCAACAACGGTACGCCGTCATGCTCCGGAATGGCCGCGCGCTTGCCCAGCCGCCCGCCGAACGCCCAGTAGACGTGCACCAGCGCGATGGCGCCAAGCGTCGGCACGCTGAAATACGCACCGGTCATGTCGATCAATGTCCTCGTCTCGTCGTGTCGTTGTTTTGCCGAAAGCATCTCGGCGCGCGGCACGCATGACGATACCGAATCCCGGCCACGCGCGCATTGCGACGTCCGGTCGCAACCGGCCGCCGCGCATGCTGCGCCGCAGTGCGCATGCGTCGTCGCGCAGCCCGGCCGCTTGACTTCCCTCCGTGCGCTACTACCCTGTTATTCCAGTACTGCGGTCGGCACGCCGTTGCGCAAGCGGCTGCCCGCACGACGACGATAACGAAGGCCATGGAGGCGACTCATGCTGATCGGTGTGCCGAAAGAGATCAAGAACCACGAATACCGCGTCGGCCTCACGCCGGCCGGCGCGCGCGAACTCACGCGGCACGGCCATCGCGTGCTCGTGCAGCGCGGCGCGGGTACGGCGATCGGCCTGCTCGACGACGACTACACGGCCGCGGGCGCGTCGCTCAGCGACGGCGCCGACGAAATCTTCGCGCGCGCCGACATGATCATCAAGGTCAAGGAGCCCCAGCCGGCCGAATGCGCGATGCTGCGGCGCGGCCAGATCCTCTACACGTACCTGCATCTCGCGCCCGATCCCGATCAGGCCGCGGCGCTCGTGAAATCCGGCGCCGTCTGCATCGCGTACGAAACCGTGACGGGCCCCGGCGGCGGCCTGCCGTTGCTCGCCCCGATGAGCGAAGTCGCCGGCCGCATGTCGATCCAGGTCGCGGCGACCCACCTCGAAAGCCCGCGCGGCGGCCGCGGCCTGCTGATGGCCGGCGTGCCCGGCGTGCCGGCCGCGCACGTCGTCGTGCTCGGCGCGGGGGTCGTGGGCACCGGCGCACTGCAGATGGCGGTGGGTCTGGGCGCGCGCGTCACCGTGCTCGATACCAACGTGAACCGGTTGCGCCAGCTCGATCTCGTGTTCGCCAACCGGATCGCGACCGTCTGCTCGAATGCGCATACGGTCGACGAAGCCGTGCGCGATGCCGACGTGGTGATCGGCGCCGTGCTCGTGCCGGGCGCGTCGGCGCCGCGCCTCGTCACGCGCGACATGATCGCGACGATGCGCAAGGGGGCGGTCGTCGTCGACGTCGCGATCGACCAGGGCGGATGCTTCGAGACCTCGCATGCGACCACGCACGCGGCGCCGACCTTCGTCGTCGACGGCGTGGTTCACTACTGCGTCGCGAACATGCCCGGCGCGGTCGCGCGCACGTCGACCTTTGCGCTGAACAATGCAACGCTCGGCCATGCGCTCGCACTCGCCGACAAGGGCTGGAAGCAGGCGATGCTCGACGATCCGCATCTGCGCGCGGGCCTGAACGTGTGCGACGGCCACATCACGTACGAAGCCGTCGCGCTGGCGCTCGGCCTGCCCTACGTCCCGGCGACCGGCATGCTCGCATGACCATGCCGGCAGCATGAGTCGAACGCATCGCGGCCGCCCGCGTTGCGTTCACGTGCCCTTCGACCGGCTCCGCTTCGCGCCGCCAACCGCGCTGCCCGCACCGCCCATCGTGCGCGCCAGCAGCGGCCGCAGTTGCGCGAGCGTGCGCGTGTTCAGCACGTCCTGCCGCGTCAGCCAGCCGCGCCGCGCCTGATCGATGCCGAACGAGAGGTTGTCGAGTTCGTCCGCGCTGCATGCATCCGAACCGATCGCGACCGGCACGCCGGCCTTCGCGGCCTCGCGGCACCAGACGTCCGGCAGATCGAATCGCCGCGGCTGCGCATCGAGTTCGACGAAGCAGCCGCGCGCGGCGGCCCCCGCCAGCACGCGCGGCACATCGAGTTCGCACGCGTCGCGCTCGCCGAGCACGCGGCCGGTCGGGTGGGCGAGAATCGTGAAATGCGGATGGTCCATCGCGCGCAGCATGCGATCGGTCTGCGCGCCGCGCGGCAGGCCGAAACCGTCGCGTACCGCGCCCACCACGAGATCGAGCCGGCCGAGCATCGCGTCGGGTACATCGAGGCTGCCATCCTCGCGAATGCCGGCTTCCACGCCCTTGAGCAACACGAAATCGTCGAACGTCGCGTTGATGCGATCGATCTCGTCGAGCTGGCGCGCGAGCCAGTCGAAGCCGCCGCGATCGCCATCGGGCGGCGCACGGTCGGTGACGGCCAGGTACGCGAGCCCGCGCGCACGCGCGGCGTCGGCCATCGCGCGCAGTCCGTCGCGGCCGGCCGATGCATCGGTATGTGCGTGCAGGTCGCCATGCAGATGCTTGCGCTCGACCAGCGCCGGCAGCGTGCCGGCACGCGACGCATCGATCTCGCCGCGAGCCTCGCGCAACTCGGGCGGTACCTCGTGCAGCCCGATGGCCGCATAGACCGATGCCTCCGTCGCGCCGGCAATCCGCTCGTCGCCGCGAAACACGCCGTATTCGTTGATCTTCAGGCCGCCGGCCTGCGCGATCCTGCGCAGCGCGATGTTGTGCGCCTTCGATCCCGTGAAGTAGACGAGCGCCGCGCCGAACGCATCGGCATCGACGACGCGCAGGTCGACCTGCAACCCGCTGGCAAGCGTCACGCTCGAGCGGGTCTTGCCGTGCGCGAGCACGCGCGCGACGTCGCCATAGCCGACGAACGCTTCGGCGACGGCGGCCGGGTCGCGTGCGGTGACGAGGATGTCGAGATCGCCAACCGTCTCGCGGCGGCGGCGGAAGCTGCCGGCCGACACGGCCTTGTCAACGCCGGCCACCGCACGCAGGCGTTCGAGCAACGGCATCAGCGCATGCGCGGCGTCGGGCAGCAGAAAGCGTAGCGGCTCGCGCTGCAGGCGATCGTCGATCGCTTCGAGCAGATGCGCTTCGGTTTTCGCGCCGAAGCCCGGCAGCTCGCGCACATGCCCGCTCTTCGCTTCGGCGCGCAACTGTTCGAGCGAATCGACGTGCAGCGCGTCATGCAGCGCCTTCACGCGTTTCGCACCGAGCCCTGGCACATCGAGCAGTTCGACGATCGCGCCCGGCAGCGCATGACGCAAGGTCTGCTGCAGCTCGCAGGTGCCGGTCGCGGCGATCTCGCGCAGCTTCGCGGCGAGATCGGCCCCGATCGACGGAATCTTCCCGAGATCGTCGCCGTTCGCGATCATCGTCGGGATATCGCGGCCGTAGTCGGCGACCGTCCGCGCGGCGTTGCGGTACGCACGCACGCGAAACGGGTTGGCGCCCTGGATCTCGAGCATGTCGGCGATCTCGGCGAACACGGCCGCGCACTCGGCATTGTGGATCGGCATGATCGGCGTGGCTCCCTTCCACATGGATGGCGCCGCACGCGTGCGCGACGGCGTCTGCCCGCCCGGCGCCGCATGTCGACGCCGCCGGGCGCCCGTTGGTCATCCTACGCCGGCCGCGCGTCGCGTGCAGCGTGGTTGAAGCCGCGACGTCAGAGCGACGCGCGCGGCGTCGTCGCGTAGCGTCGCTCGTAGAGCGACTGGCAATGCGTGCAACGTTCGGCGGTCGGGCGCGCCAGCAGGCGCTCGTAGCCGACCGAGCCATCGCAGTCGATGCATTCGCCGTAACTGCCGTCGCGCATCCGCTGCTGGGCGCGGCCGACCGCGCGCAGCTCGGTCAGCTTCATGCCGATCAATGCATGATCGACGTCGACGAACAGATCCGCGTTCGCCTCGTCGCCCTCGTCCGGCGCCGCGCCGGCAAGGTCCGCATAGGATTCCGACGCGCGCTGGTCTTCGCTCGTGCGGATCTCCGCACGCAGCGCCTGCTCGCTCTCGTTCAGCCGCTGCTTCAGCGTCTGTCGTTGTTGTGGGTCGAGCGACATGGCCGTCTCTCCTGTTCCGGGTTCCGCGCGAAAAAAGAGCGGCGCGCGGTATCGCGCCGGTGCGCGGCACGCAGGCATGACTGCGCCGCCGCATCCGGATGGGCGGCCGGACGTGCGAAACGCCGGACGCATTCGACGCAGGATAAACCCATTGAACACGCGTGTGTTGACCGGAATCAGCGTGCCCGTCATGCGGCGGCAGCGGTGCGGAAACTGGGGACGGACGCGCAATGCCGACCTGCGGCGCGCGCCGCGAAGCCCGCCGGCGCAACCGCAGCGCAGCAATTTTCCAAGCGGCCGCAGCGCTTCTTTCCGTGCTCGCGAACCTGCATCGCGCCATCGCCAAGATCGATCGCACGACGACGCCTGGATAATTCGTTATCCTCAGAATGCATTGCGCCCGATGAAGCCGCGCACCACCGTCATCAGGATGATCTTGATGTCGAACCAGAAGCTCCAGTTCTGCATGTAGAACAGATCGAACTTCACCCGGGCCTCCATCGCCTCGACCTTGCGCGTCTCGCCGCGATAGCCGTTCACCTGGGCCCATCCGGTGATGCCGGGCCGCACGCGGTAGCGGTACATGTAGCAGTCGATCAGTTGCCGATACAGGTCGTCGTGTTCGATCGCGTGCGGACGCGGGCCGACCACCGACATCTGCCCGAACAGCACGTTGAAGAACTGCGGCAGCTCGTCGAGCGACGTGCGCCGCAGGAACGCGCCCACGCGCGTGATGCGCGAATCGTTGCGCGACGCCTGCCGGACGACGCCCGGCTGTGCGCGATGCACGCGCATCGTCCGAAACTTCAGGATATCGAACTCTCGGCCGTCGACGCCCTTGCGGCGCTGCCTGAACAGCACGGGCCCCGGCGACGACAGCTTGACCGCGACCGCCAGCAGCGTCAGCAGCGGCAGCAACGGAATCAGCACGCCGAACGCGAACAGCCGGTCGAACGCGAACTTTGCCCACAGCTCCGGCGCGGAGCGCGGCGTGGTTGCGAGATTGATCGCCGGCATGCCGAGCACGTCGGTCGCGGAGCGATCGACGATCGCCATCTGCCGCACGTCGGGCAACAGCCGCAACTCGACGAACTCGTCGCGCAACTCGCGCACGATGCGCTGGATCCGCCACTCGTGCGACATCGGCAGCGTGAGCCAGACCTCGTCGATGTCGCCGCCGCGAATCAGGTCGCGCAACACGTTCCAGTCGTCGATCATCGGTACGCCGCCGATGCCGCCAGCGGCGGCCTGTGCATCGTCGTCGAATACGCACGCGGCCACGAACGGGCCGTTCGGCGCGAGCTGCATCCGCTCGATCGCCACGCGCCCGTAAGCCGTCGCGCCGACGACGGCGACGCGGCGCTGCCGCGCACGCGGGTCGCCGCGCGTCAGCGCGAGCGCCAGCAGCGCCGCACGGCCGAGCAGCACCGCCGCGTCGCCGGCCAGCACCGTGCGCACGATCCAGCGGGTCGTCACCGTGCCGCCGCGATTCATGATCCACATCGCGCCGGCCACCGTCAGCACGCTCGCGCACACCACCGCCACCAGCGTGTGCGCCAGCACGTGCGCGCCGCCCTGCACCGCCACGCCGCCGCGCACGGTGCGCAGGCAGCGCGGCAGCAGCGCCACCGTCAGCACACCCAGCAGCGCGATCGAACCGCGCTGCGCATCGGACAGCTCATGCCATCCGAGACCCGACGCCGCCTGCGCGACGAGCGTCCCGGCCAGCACGAGCAGGACGTCGGCCGCCGCGATCGCGGCACGCCGCATTGCATTCGTTCCACCCGGCATCGACTGCATCGTCACGCACCGGGTGCGGAGAATCTGCGGTGCGCCTCCAGCATGCGCGGGCGAACCGCCGCCGGCCTCGCATTCCCGCGCGTGCCGAGCAACCGGCGATAGTCGGCGCAAATCAGGTCGTGGCATTCGCACGCCTGATGTTCGAGGCCGTGCCGGTCGAGCACCGTGATACGGCCGCGGCGTTGCCGGATCAGCCCGGCTTCCTGCAGGTTCCCGGCTGCTTCCGTCACCCCCTCGCGCCGCACGCCGAGCATGTTCGCGATCGTCTGCTGCGTGACGGCCAGCTCGTCGCCGTCGATCCGGTCGTGCGCGAGCAGCAGCCAGCGGCTCAACTGCTCGCTGACCGAGTGATGCCGGTTGCACAGCGCGCTGCGCGAGATCTGCGCCATCGTCGCCTGGCACGTGTTGAGCAGCAGCCGGTAGGTCTGCGCCGACCGCTCGAATTCGGCGCGCATCACGCAACTCGGCACGCGATAGGCCATTCCGCCGATACGGACCTCGACCCGGCTCGACGCGGCGAGACCGCCGACCAGCGTCCCCAGCCCGACCACCCCCTCGCGGCCGACCATCGCCACCTCGACCATCGCACCGTCTTCCATCAGGTGCTGCACCGACATCATCGCCGTCGTCGGAAAATGCAGATGGCGCATCGGCTCGCCGACCCGGTCGAGCATCCCGGCCTTGATCCTGACCAGTTCGAGATGCGGTGCGATGGCGCGGACGCTGTCCTCCGGGAGGGCAGCAAGGATGGCGTTCGCCGAATAGCTCGAGTGAAGATGAAGCATGTCTGTATCCCTTTTATCGTCCGCGCCGGCTGCGGCAGCCGGCATGGAACTCGTTATCTCGGTGCGCGTCCGGACATTGACAGCGGTTGCGGCCCACAACCCTGAATCCGACTGATCATCGGCTTGTCATCGCCGAATTGAGTCGACTGCCCCGTTTCGACACGCCAGCCCGAATAAGCGATTTACGTGCCAATACCCGTCCGTCCTTAATATATGAATCACATCCGATTTAGAGCCCCCGAATAACCGTCCCCAAATCCCGAAAAACGTCTCATTTCCGGACACTCCTCCGCGCGGCGGACACAGCGAGCATTCGACTGATCAATTCCCGCGCATCGGGGCGCGACGACTGCATTGCGGCCGCGACGCTTATCGTTCAATTACTTACAGCCGATTTTCAATTGTTTCCGTGATGTGCAGCGCAGCATTTCCCGCCGTCGCCGCACCTCACACGCTCGTTTCAAACTGTCTCAAATTTGAATCGGTACACTAATTCGAGGTTCTGTCAGGCATCGCACATATCACCTGCAAACCATTGATCCGAATAGAAAATCAGGCGCACCCTCTTTATTTGTCAAATAATGTTCAATGCCTTCTCGCCACTTTCGCTGTACGATTCGCCACGTTGATCGATTGATTCCCGGTCGACATAGAATGACGAGCAACCTCACGATTCCATTTCCGGATGATTAATTCCAGGAAAATGAATCATTAAATCGACATGACGTTTGCATTCAATCTCAACCGTCAAACTTTGTGAAATGACAGAATGCGGAATGGTTCGAATTCAATTGCGTGCTAGCCTTTTTCGCGAGTATCGTCATTCCGTTTTTGATCAACGAAAGTCCGCACGATCGTGCGAAATCCCGTTCCGGGATTCGCGGAGACGACGCGCGACCGCCAACCTGCGAGGATGCGCCGTGACTCACCAGGCCGCCGACGCCGTCGCGTATGCGAACGGCGCGATCGAGCTTTCCCACAGCTTCGACGCCAACCGGTTTCTCGCGGCCATCGACCGCGACGAACTCGCCACGCTGACACCCCACCTGCAACTCGTTCACCTGAAATCCGGGCAGGTGCTCTGCGAACCCGGCGAAATGCTCGCCGCGGTCTACCTGCCGGTCACGACCGCGATTTCGCTGCAGTACGTGTCGTCGGGGGGCATGACGCTGGAAGTCGCGGAGATCGGCAGCGAAAGCGTGGTCTGCGACGACGTGATCGGCGGCAGCGGCCGGATGCCCTGCCGGGCGGTCGCGTGCCGCGACGGTTTCGTCTACCGGCTCGACCGGCGCATCTTCGCGGCCGCGTTCGACGCGTCGCCGGTGATCCGCCACCTCGTGTTCGTCTGCGTGCGGCTGCTGATGGCCCAGGTCTCGCAGATCACGTTCTGCAGCCGTCATCACGTGCTCAAACATCAGTTATGCAGATGGTTCCTGCTCGCGTTCGACCGCACGCGCAGCATCGAGATCCAGGTGACGCACAGCATGCTCGCGCAAATGCTCGGCGTGCGGCGCGAAACGGTCACGGACGCCGCCGGCGAAATCCAGAAACTCGGCCTGATCCGGCAATACCGCAGCTCGATCGAGCTCGCGGACCTCGACGGCCTCGAAAAAATGTCGTGCGGCTGCCGCGCGATCGTGCGCGACGAGATGAAGCGCATCCTGTCGGCCGACTCGGGCGTGCCGGCCGCGTCGCGCGCGTGACCGGCGCACCGGACCGGGACGGCGCTTCGGCGCCGTCCGCGTGCCGGGTCAGCTGTTTGTAGGGTGGCGAACAGAACGCCGTGTCTGCCGATGGTCTACTGATGCCGGACTGCCGGGGGGAATGTCAGCGCTTATCGCGCGTCTGCCCGAGCGGACGACACCACGCACGCCGGAGCAGCACGTGAAAAACGAAATCAGAACCATCCTGAAGCACGTCGCCCACCTCGAAGCCGCGATCGATTCGATCGGCGACGGGGACGACCTCTACGAAGCGGGCCTCTCCTCGCTCGATACGATCCAGCTGATGCTCGCGATCGAAAAGCAGTTCAACATCGAGATTCCCGACGAGATGCTGAACCGCAACCTGTTCCGCAGCATCGACGCACTCGCGAATACGATCGCCACGCTGCAACGCACCGAGCACTCCGCATGAGCTCGCTGCTTCCCGAACTCGCGTCCGACAGCGATTCGCATCGGCTCGACGAGGCCGCGCATGCCGTCGCGCAGATCGCCGCCCAGCATGCCGATGCGGTCGATCGCGACGCGCGCTGCCCCGTCGAGGCGATCGAGGCGATGCGCGCGCGCCGGCTGCTCGGCGCGATGGTGCCGACCCATCTCGGCGGCGCGGGTGCGTCTCTGGAGGACATCGCGTCGGCCTGCTCGATCCTGGGCCAGGCGTGCGCATCGTCGGCGATGGTATTCGCGATGCATCAGATCCAGGTCGCCTGCATCGTCGACCACGCCGCCGACCAGGGCTGGCACAAGCTGTTCCTGCAGCAGCTCGTGCGTCACCAGTGGCTGCTCGCGTCGGCCACGTCGGAAGACGGCGTCGGCGGCAACCTGCGCGCGAGCCAGTGCGCGCTCGAAATCGACGGCAGCGGGTTCCGGCTGCACAAATCCGCGCCGACGATCTCGTACGGCGACTACGCGGACGGCATTCTCGCCACCGCGCGACGCGATGCGGACGCGCCGGCTTCCGAGCAGGTGCTCGTCACGCTGCTGCGCGACGGCTATACGCTCACGCGCCGCAGCGAATGGGACACGCTCGGCATGCGCGGCACGTGCAGCAACGGCTTCGTGCTCGACGCGCAAGGCGCCGCCGTGCAATGCCTGCCGGTGCCGTTCGCGAAGATCGCCGAGGAAACGATGGTGCCGGTCTCGCACATCCTGTGGGCCGCGGTGTGGATCGGCGTGGCCGGCGACGCGTTCCATCGCGCGCACCAGTTCTTCCGCGCGCAGGCGCGCCAGACCGATGGCGCACCGTCGCCCGCCGCGCGACGCATCGCCGAATCGCTCGCGCTGATGCAGGCGATGCAGGCCCGCGTCGACAACGTGCTGCGCCTCCACGCGAACGCATCGGCCCGCTCGTGGTCGGCCGGCATGGCCTGGGCCGCCGAGATCAATACGCTGAAGACCTACGTGTCGGCGACCGCGCTCGAAGTCGCGCACCAGGCGATGATGATCTGCGGGATGGCCGGCTACAAGCAAGGCACGCCGTTCAGCATCGGCCGCCACATTCGCGATCTGCACGCGGCGCCGCTGATGATCAGCAACGACCGCATTGCCGCCAATACTGCGAGCCTGTTGCTCGCGCTGCGTCCCGCGACGCTGGAGAAACATACGTGAACGATCGCCTCGCCGTGCCCTCCACCGCCACCGTTCCCGCCGATGCACCGCTCGACCGTGCGGGCGTCAATCCGCTGCGCGACGCGCTGATCGATGCGGGCCTGCTCGTTTCGACCGGCATCCAGGGCCTGTTCGGCCGCAGCGAACGATTCGAGCGCGTGGTGGAAGCGCTCGACGCGTTCGTCACGCGTATCGGCGCCGACCAGCAGGCCGAAGTGCTGCGCTTCCCGCCGGCGATGAGCCGCACCGAGTTCGAGCGCAGCGAATACATGAAGAGCTTCCCGCAACTGGCGGGCAGCGTGCACGCATTCTGCGGCGACGAAGGCCAGCAGCAGCGCGTGCTGCAATGCCTCGATCAGGGCGAAGACTGGACCGAAAACCAGAAGCCGACCTACGTCGTGATGACGCCGGCCGCGTGCTACCCGGTGTATCCCGTCGTCGCACGCGCGGGCGCGCTGCCCGCCGACGGCCGGATCGTCGACGTGTTCTCGTACTGCTTTCGTCACGAGCCGTCGCTCGATCCGACCCGCATGCAGTTGTTCCGGATGCGCGAGTACGTGCGGATCGGCACGCCCGAGCAGATCGTCTCGTTCCGCGAGACGTGGATCGAACGCGGCACGCGGATGATCGAGGCGCTGCGCCTGCCGAATGCGATCGATCTCGCGAACGACCCGTTCTTCGGGCGCGGCGGCAAGATCGTCGCGAACAGCCAGCGCGAGCAGAACCTGAAGTTCGAGCTGCTGATTCCGATCGAGCACGACGGCCGACAGACAGCCTGCCTGAGCTTCAACTACCACATGGACCATTTCGGGCTGCTGTGGGACATCCGCACCGCGACGGGCGACGTCGCGCACACGGGCTGCGTCGGCTTCGGCCTCGAGCGGCTCACGCTCGCGCTGTTCCGCCATCACGGCTTCGACATCGACGCATGGCCGCAAGCGGTCCGCGACGTGCTGTGGGGCACGCCATGAGGTTCGTTTCGCGCGACGGCGAAGACGCGTCGTTCGAGGGCGTGCGCCACCGCGCGCGCCACTACCGGCCGCACCCGCTGCACAGTCAGGAGATGGTCTGGAAACAGACCAACTGCTATGTCGACATGTGGCTCGAGGTGCTCCGGTGGTGGGGCCTCAATCCGTATGCGGCGCTGCCGTTTACGATCGCGCTCGATTTCGAGGGCGACCAGTTCACGTTCTTCAAGTTTCCGCACGACGAGCTGGAACGGCTCTACGGAATCGTCGTGCAGGAACATTCGATCTACGAGCCGCTCGACCAGCACATCGAGACGCAGGTCGCGCGCGGCCACCTGATGATCGTCGAGGTCGACGCGTGGTTCCTGCCCGATACGCGCGGCAGTAGCTACCGCACGCAGCACACGAAGACGACGATCGGCATCGACGCGATCGACCGCGCGAAGCACCAGATCGGCTACTTCCACAACAGCGGCTATTACGTCGCCGAGGATTTCGACTACAACGGGCTCGTCGGCGCCAGTTCGCCGATGACGCTGCCGCCGTACGTCGAATGCGCGAAGCGACGCTTTGCGCCGCTCGACGAACGCGCGCTGTGCGAAGCCTCGCTCGCCGCGTTGCAGCGCCACTTGCGGCGCCTGCCGGTCGTCGATCCGATCGCGGCGTTCCGCCGGCAGTTGCAGACCGATGCGCCCATTCTCGCGGAGGCGCCGCTCGAGCGCTTCCATGCGTATTCGTTCAACTCGGTGCGGCAGCTCGGCGCGAATTTCGAACTGTTCGGCCACTATGCACGCTGGCTGCAGGCGAGCGGCTGCATCGGACCGTTCGCCGAGATCCGCGCCGCGTGCGATCGCATCGCCTCCGAAGCGATGGTGCTCGAATTCCGGCTCGCGCGCGCGTGCGCACGCGGCAGGGAAGAACGCGGCGATTCGACGCTCGACGCGATCGAGGCCGCGTACGCCGACCTCGTCGCGTGCGCGCGGCAGATCGGGGCGCCGCTGCGGCACGTGACGCCCGTGCGCGCCGGCACGGTGCCCGTGTCGGCCATGCGGTGACGCGCGCGCGCGCCCTGCCCGCGTGGTCGATGCTGGCGACGGCCGCGGGCGCCGTGCGCGATCCGCGCGAGCTTCCGGCCGACCACGACGGCTGGATCGCGGCGCCGGTGCCCGGCACGGTCGCGCAGGCGCTCGCACTGGCCGGCCGGCTCGACGAAGCCGCGTCGCTCGACGAGCGCGACCACTGGTACCGGCTCGAGCTGCGCGGGCGCGGGCCGCGCATCCTGCGCTTTCACGGCCTCGCGACGCTCGCCCGCGCATGGCTCGACGACACGCCGATCCACCGCTCGGACAGCATGTTCGTCGCGCACGACGTGCCCGTGTCGCTCGACGGCACGCACCGGCTGACCGTCTGTTTCCGCGCGCTCGCGCCGCACCTGCGCGACACGCACGCGCCGCGCCGTGCGCGCTGGCGCACGCGGCTCGCCGAACCGGCCGCGCTGCGCACGATCCGCACGTCGCTGTTCGGCCACATGCCGGGCTGGTTTCCGCCGTATGTGCCCACCGGCCCGTGGCGGCCCGTCGACGTGCTCGATCTGGCCGACGGCCCCGTTCTGGCCGATTGCAAACTGCAGGCCCGTATCGAAGGCGACACGGGCTGGCTCGACGCGGAACTGACGTTCGCCGCGCCGCTGCCCGATGCGCTCGCGGCGCGGCTGTCGTGCGGCGAGCATCACGCGACGCTCGAACGTGCCGGCGCCGACCAACTGCGCGCAAGCGTTGCGATACCGAACGTGCGTCGCTGGTGGCCGCATACGCACGGCGAACCGGCGCTCTACGAGATCGCGCTGCATATCGGCGCTGCCCGCCGGCCGCTCGGCTCGACGGGTTTCCGCACGATCGAGATCGATGCCGGCGCCGACGGCAAAGGGTTCGGGCTGCGCATCAACGGCGTGCCGGTGTTCGCGCGCGGCGCATGCTGGAGCAGCGCCGCACCGCTCGCACTGCACGCGGACGACGCGACCTACGGCCGCCTGCTCGGACTCGCACGCGACGCCGGCTTCAACATGATCCGCGTCGGCGGCACGATGACTTACGAGGCCGACGCATTCCACGCATGGTGCGACCGGCTCGGGCTGCTGGTCTGGCAGGACTTCGGTTTCGCGAACTTCGACTACGCGCTCGACGATCCCGCGTTCGCGGCCAACGTCGATCGCGAAGCGCGCCAGTTTCTCTCGCGTCACGGCGCGTCGCCGTCGCTTGCGGTGCTGTGCGGCGGCAGCGAGATCGCGCAGCAGGCCGCGATGTCGGGACTCGGGCCGAAACAGCGCTTCCTCGAGCTGACGGCCGACCGGCTGGCCGGCCACGCAACCGCGCACCGCCCCGACGTCCCGTACGTGCCCGATTCGCCCGACGGCGGCGTGCTGCCGTTCACGCCGCGCGAACGCGTGTCGCACTACTACGGCGTCGGCGCGTACCTGCGTCCGCTCGACGACGCGCGCCGCTCGGACGTGCGCTTCGCGAGCGAATGCCTCGCGTTCGCGAACGTGCCGTGCGATGCGACGCTCGCGGAGCTCGGCTCGCCCGGCGTGCACGAACCGCGCTGGAAGGCGGCCGTGCCGCGCGACCCCGGCACGTCGTGGGATTTCGACGATATCCGCGACCACTATCTGCAAACGCTGTACGACGTCGCGCCCGACCGGCTGCGACGCGAGGATCCGGCGCGCTACTTCGAGCTGTCGCGTGCGGTGATCGCGGACGTGATGCGCGAGACGTTTTCCGAATGGCGACGCACCGGTTCGCGTTGCGCCGGCGCGCTCGTGTGGCAACTCCAGGACGTGATGCCGGGCGCCGGATGGGGCGTAATCGACGCCGCGCACCGCCCGAAATCGGCATGGTATGCGCTGCGCCAGGTACTGCAGCCGATCCAGGTGCTGCTCGTGGACGAAGGCCTGAACGGGCTCGACGTGCACGTGGTCAACGAGCGCCCGGCGCCGCTGTCGGCCGCGATCGAGCTGGTCGCGCTGCGCGACGGCCGCACGCCGGTCGCACGGGCCGGCTGCCCGGTGCGGATCGCCGCGCACGACACGGTGCGACTCGGCTCGGCCGAGTTGCTCGGCCGCTTCTTCGACTGGACCTACGCGTACCGCTTCGGCCCCTGCGAACACGATACCGTCGTCGCGACGCTGCGCGCCGACGACGGCACGCTGCTGTCGCAGGCGTTCCATTTCCCGTCCCGTACGCATCCGGCCGTGCTGGCGCGTCGCGAACCGGGAATCGAGGCGTGCGTATCGCGCACCGGCGCGACCTGGCACGTCGACATCGACACGCGGCATGTCGCACGCCACGTGCAGATCGACGCACCGGGTTTCATGCCGAGCGACGACTGGTTCCATCTCGCGCCCGGCACGCCGGCGCGCGTCGCGCTCATTCCATTGCGAATCGACGGGAAGCCGGCTGACGACGATGCGCCGCCCGCTGTGGAAATCCGGGCCGTGAACGCCGCGCGCGCGGTGCGGGCCACCCAGGCCGGCTGACGCGACGCTCGCGGCGGCCGCGAGCGTCGGGTTGCCGCGTATCAGTCGGACGAGCCCGTTCCGCGCGGCCGCTCGATACCGTACGCCTCCATCCAGCGATACAGCGTCGCGCGCGACACGCCGAGTTCGCGCGCGGAAGCGGCGACGCGCCCGCGCGTGCGCAGCAACGCGGTTTCGATCGCCTCGCGCTCGATCGACTTGCGGATGTCGGCCACCGACGGCGACGCCGCGTCGAGACAGTATTCGAGCTCGAGATCCCGCGCGGTGATCAGGCGTCCTTCCGTCATCACGACCGCACGGCGCACGCGGTTGATCAATTCGCGGACATTGCCCGGCCAGTCGTGCTTGTAGAGCGCCGTGATCGCATCCGTCGAGAACCCGCGCACGCGATGGCGCGCATCGCCGCGGAAGCGTTCGAGCATGTGGTGCGCGAGTAGTTCGATGTCCTTGCCGCGCGCGCGCAGCGGCGGCTGGTCGATGCGCATCACGCACAGACGGTGAAACAGGTCGGCGCGAAAACGCCCTTCCTCCATCGCATCGCGCAGATCGACGTGCGTCGCCGACACGATCCGGACATCGACCGGAACCGGATCGCTGCCGCCAAGACGATGAATCGAGCGTTCCTGCAGAAACCGCAGCAGGCTCGCCTGGCTTTCGTGCGGCAGGTCGCCGATTTCGTCGAGCAGCAGCGTGCCGCCGTTCGCGGCCTCGACGTAGCCGATCTTGCGCGCGTTCGCGCCGGTAAACGCGCCGCGCTCGTAGCCGAACAGTTCGGATTGCAGCAGATGTGGCGGAATCGCGCCGCAGTTGACCGCGACGAACGGGCCGTTGCGCCGCTCCGAATGACGATGGATCGCGACGGCCGTGAGTTCCTTGCCGGTTCCCGTTTCGCCGAACACGAACACCGGTGCGTCGGTGCGCGCGAAACGCCGCACCGTATCGAACAGCCGCAGCATCGCGCTGCAGGTGCCGACGATGCCTTTTTCCTCCGATTCGAGCTGTTCGCGATCGCGGGCGAACAGGCACTCCATGCCGTAGGCATGGCCGACCGTATCGGCGATCCGCTGGTGCGACGCCGGCAGCGTGACGTAGTCGAAGCAGTAGTCGCGCAACAGCGCGCGCACGTTCGGCGACGCGGTCTGGCCGGCGTCCACGAGCGCCACCCAGACGACGTCGCGCATCGACGCACAGGTCGACGCGATGCTGCCGATCGCATCGGCGTGGCCGCCGCTCAAATCGAGAATGCCGCAGGTAATTTCGCCGGACGTGTCGCGCAGCTCGTTCGCATGCGCGACGACCGACACTTTCCAGTCGCGGCGCGACAATTCCTTTCGCAGCATCACGGACGGCGACTGCGTCCAGTAAATCAGCGGACGCTGCCCGTTACCGCTCCCCGCGCCGGCGCTCTTATCGCGCGTTATTGGCATATTCATAACGAACCATCACTCTCTGCACTCCGCGAACCGTTCGCGTGCGCTGCGGCCGGCGGCGCATGGCCGCCTTTCCGCGCTGCGTTTCCGCAGCCTTGGCGAAGATCGAAACTGCACACGGCGAGAACCCCCGGAGGTCGAGCCGGATGTCATCCGGCCTCGTTGTCATCGAACTCGAACGGAATGCGCGACTGCAGGAGCCGTGACATTCCGGCTTTGATGCGACCCGCCGTCAGGCGGGGCACGCCGGCAAACGAAAACGCCGTCCGCATGTGCGTCGCGTCGTACACGACAGTCGCGCCCGATGCTGAACCGGAAGGCCGCCAAACCGCGCCGGGATTGACGACCCCATTTCATCCGCACCTGAATTTACACCCCGTTTCGAGTTGGCCTTGTTACCAAAAGATAAACGTGAATCAGTCGGTTACGCTGCCCGTGGCCCGGCGCTGCGCGCTTTTGACCACTGAGATTTGATTATCTCTGACCATTCCCGTCAATCAGTGGCAAATACTACTTTTCCGCAAGATTGATCCTGTCGATTGCCCGCGGTTTCCATCGAAATCCCCAAAAAAGCCAAGTACCGTGCGCCATGGACCACATAATCGCGTTCGCCGCCGGGTCGCCGCATCGCATCGCGCCGGCGCGCGGGCCGCCCGGCCGTTACACGTCGTAATCACCGGCTTCACGCCGCGCGGCCCCTTTTTCGGCGAATTCCCGCCGAACCGGCTCGGATTCCGGGCGCTGGCCGCACGAGTCGTGCGGTGCAGCATGATGGCCGTCCTTGCACGATCCGCCAAGCGGACGCACCGGCCGATCACCACGGCGGTGCAAGCGCGCGAGCGGCAGCGTACCGATGCGGATGAGCACGCCGTGCGGGCAGGCAGGATCGACGGAATGCCGGGAGATCACGTCGTCCGGCTCGCACCACGCGATCGACGGCGAACCTGTGCCCGGCACTGTCGTGCGCGGCCGGCCGTCGTCGTAGGCGATCGCACTGCCCGGTCCCGTCTCCCGGCGCCGCGTTTGCGTGCGATGTCGGCCGGCCCGCTTCATTGCAGCCGCCACGATGAATCCATTATGAAAAAGCACCGGCCCCGACGGTGTGTGCTACCGCACATTGCGGCGCTCCCGCGGCGCGCGCATCGCCTGGTATCCCGCGTCGCGCATGCGAATCCGGAGTGTGAGTACGCTTTCGAACAGACCGCTGCACCATGCATCCGGATGATGAAGATCGCCGCGCCGCACGGATCGATCGCATCCGTGCGATGCGGCATGCCGAAGGCATCACGCGAGGACAGCATCATGGAATGGCATTGTTGTGAATTCGAACATCTGAGCGCCGTCGATCTCTATGCAATCCTGCGCGCGCGCAACGCCGTGCTGGTGGTCGAGGACGCACACACGCATCTCGACATCGACGGCAAGGACGCCGGCGCGCTGCACGTCTATGCGAGCGTGCGCGACGGCGACACCACGGAAGTCGCGGCCTACGCGCGCATCCTGCCCGGCGACGACATCGATCCCGACGTGGTGATCGACAAGGTGCTGACGAGCGAAAGCTGCCGCGACGACGACACGCTCGAACGCTTGATCGGGCGCGCGCTCACCGCCGCGCAGGCCGCATGGCCGGACACCGCCGTGCGCACGCACGTGCCTGCGCCGCGTCAGGCGTTCTACAAACAGTTCGGATTCCGCAAGGCCTACGGACCGTATCTCGAACAGGGCGCGCCGTACGTCGGCCTGATACGGTCGGCCGACCGTGCGGCCGGCGCGCTGCGGCATCTGCTGTCGCGTGCCGTTTCGGTCTCGCGCAACGACGACGCGCGCGCCGACGGCCGCGCTCGCCCCCTGCTACCCGCCGATACCGGAGCGAACCGATGACCCGCACCCTTCGTCCGGTTCCCGAACCCGATCTGCCGAGCATCCTGCCGGTGATTCTCGCCGGCGGCTCCGGCACGCGGCTGTGGCCGCTGTCGCGCGAGCAGTATCCGAAGCAACTGATCGAACTGGTATCGAACGAATCGCCGCTGTCGGCGACGGCGCGCCGCCTGAACGGTATCGCGAACGCGTCGCTCGGCGACACGCTGCTGCTCGTATGCGGCGAACAGCATCGCTTCATGAGCGCCGAGCAGGTGCACGGCCGCTCGGCGCCCGCCCGCATCCTGCTGGAGCCGGCCGCGCGCAACACCGCGCCCGCGCTGACGCTTGCCGCGCTCGACGCGAGCGCGCTCGCGGACGATCCCGTGCTCGCGGTGATGCCGGCCGATCACGTGATCGTCGACGTCGGCGCGTTCCAGGACGCGATCGCACGCGCGGCGCGCTATGCGCAGGAAGGCGCGATCGTCACGCTCGGCGTACTGCCGCGCCGCGCGGAGACGGGCTACGGCTACATCCAGGTCGGCGAGCCGCGTTCGGGCCGCCACGGCAGCCAGGGCGGCTACGCGATCGGGCGTTTCGTCGAGAAACCCGATGCGACGCTCGCCGAACGCTATCTGCAATCGGGCGATTACTGGTGGAACAGCGGGATCTTCGTCACGCGCGCATCGGTCTGGCTGAAGGCGATCGGCACGCTCGCGCCGGACATCCACGCAGCCTGCGAGAGCGCGTGGCGCGCGGGCGTCGCCGACGATCCGTTCTTCCGGATCGATGCGGCGGCCTTCGACGCGTGCCCGTCGGATTCGATCGACTATGCGGTGATGGAACGCCTGGCGGAACACGGCGAGCTCGGCATCGAAGGCATCGTGGTGCCGCTCGCCGCCGGCTGGTCGGACGTCGGCACGTGGGATGCGATCTGGGAAATCATGCCGAAGGACGATCACGGCAACGTCGCGCGCGGCCCGATCGTGTTCGAGGATACGCAGGACAGCCTCGTGCGCTCGGAAGGCCGCCTCATCGCATGCGTCGGGATGAAGGACGTCGTCGTGATCGAGACGGCCGATGCGGTGCTGGTGGCGAACAAGCACGACGTGCAGCGCGTGAAGAACATCGTCGAGCGCCTGAAGACCGACCGGCGCCCGCAGGCGAGCGAGCACCGGAAGGTGCAGCGGCCGTGGGGTCATTACGATTCGATCGATCTCGGCGCACGCTTCCAGGTGAAGCGGATCGTCGTCGAACCCGGCAAGCGGCTGTCGCTGCAGATGCACTACCACCGCGCCGAACACTGGATCGTCGTGCGCGGCACCGCGAAGGTGACGCGCGGCGCCGAGACGTTCCTGCTGTGCGAGAACGAATCGACGTATATCGCCGTCGGCGAAGTACATCGCCTCGAGAATCCCGGCCGGATTCCGCTCGAAATCATCGAGGTGCAATCGGGCGACTATCTCGGCGAGGACGATATCGTCCGCTTCGACGATCAGTATGGGCGGCCGACGTGCGCACTGCCCGAACCGGCTACACAGAAGGCGGTCGTGCTTGCCGCACCGTCGACGGGCGACGCATGCTGACCGAACGGGCATTGCGCCCGCACGTCAGCGCACGACGATCGCTGTCGACACGACGTTCTGGATGAACGGCTTGCCGACCGCCTTGATGAAGTAGGTGCCGGCCCGGGCGCCCGGCAGCGGAATGCTCGTCGTATCCGTCGGATAGCGGCCGGCCAGCGTGAACGATCCGTCGGCGAGCCGCTCGTACAGCTCGAGATGGTCGACGGTCTCCGGATGGGTGATCCTGACGGTCACGCTCGCGCCCACGGGCTGCGCATCGATTGCGGTGCAACTGGCGATGCCGGTTTCGAGCGCGCTGCCTTCCTCGTAGTCGTTCCAGGTGATCAGTTGAACGAACGGCAATTGTTGCCGCACGCTGTAGCGCTCGTTGATGCTCCTGAACGTGTCCAGCCAGGTCCGACCGCACGACGGCGCAAGAAAGCGCGGCGCCGCGGCGCCCCACGACGCCTTCGTATCGTCGAAGCCGCTCCACACGCCGCCGACCGCGATCGTCCCGGGCGGCTGATTCCGTGCGATGTCGTAAAAGCGCTCGCGATACTGCAGGTCGCGCCGTATGCCGACCGCGTGCGGCGTGACCCACGACGACGGCTGCGCCCACACGTACGCGCCCTTGCTGTACGGAAGATCGAAGCCCTGCGTCAACGTATGAATCCAGTAGATGTCGGGGTACGCCGCGTGAATCCGTGCCCAGTCCGCCTTGCCGACCGCATCCATACCGAACTCGGACACGACCGGATGACCTTCGTAGCGCAGATACTGGCTCGACGTGAAGTATTCGCGGCTGATGTACGCGAGGTTGTGCAGGATCGTTCCGGTCAGGTCGCAGCCGCGGCACGCATTGAACTTGAAGGAACCGCTGTCGATCATGATCGAGAACGTCATCCCGGGAAACTTCGCCAGTTCGGGCAGCGATGCCTGCCACGCGGTGTCGACGAAATGGCCCGCGCCGTACCAGTCGACGATCACGCCGTCGATACCTCGCGACCGCATGTCGGCGAAGGTGCGAAACGCCTGGCGGGGATCGTCGGATCGATAGCCGACGTTCACGCCGCGCAGGTCGGGGCCCCACCACGGCAGGTAGTGCGCGAGCACCTGCGTCGTGCTGCCCGGGTACAGCAACGTGTGCACGTCGATTTTCGATATCGACGACGTGCCGGCGAGCAGCCCGTTCGACGATCCCTTGAAATCGCGGCTGCCGGACGTATTGGCCGGCGCGAGCGCCATCACCCGCTCGCCGCTCTGGCAATAGCCGTAGACGGCCGACAACGCCAGTGCGCCAAGCGCGACCGCCACGATGCGCCGCAATGCCCGCATAACGCTCCTCTTGTTCAAGTATCGCGGCCGCGGGATGAACGCGCGGCCGGCATGGGTACTAGCCGAACCCGCCCGGGTCGTCGAATCCGCTGCGCTGCTAATCGCCCCACTAATCGCCCCGCTGCCCGCCGAGCCCCATCCACGACGCAAGCTGCGCCGCGTAGCGCGACGGCGTGTAGGCCGAACAATCGTAGTGCCGATCGGCGACGTGCAGGTGACGCCCCAATTCGTCCAGCGCACTCGTCAGGCCGGCCAGCGAATTCCGGTACAGGATCTTGTTGCCGATCTCGCTGCCGAACGTCGACAGGCTGCCGATCTCGTGCGCGAGCACCGGCAGCCCCAGCGTGGCCGCCTCGACCAGCACGAGCGGCGCGTTTTCGGCCCAGACGGACGGCAGCACCAGTGCATCGTGCGCGCGCAGCGCATGAAACAGCTCGCCGTGGCCGAGTCGCCCGGCGAAACGCAACCGGCCGGCCTGAACCAGATCCTGGTGGCGCGTTTCGAGCTCCGCGCGCAGTGTGCCGTCGCCGTACAGCGTCAGGCTGCCGATACGGCGGAACGCCGTCTGGCGCGCCAGCTCGATGAACTCGTGAATGCCCTTCTCCGCATCGAGCCGCCCCACGTATGCGAGATCGAACTGCTCGCGATCGCACACGCGCGGCGGGAACGGTTCCGCCAGCGTGCTCACCGGATTCGGCAGCAGTGCGGTGCGCGTGATGCCTCGCTGCGCCAGCGCCGTGCGCATGTAGGGGCTCGGGCACAGGAACAGGTCGAATACGTCGCGCGGATTGCAATACGCGTACACCGCGTGCCAGTGCAGTTTCTTCACCGTGTCGTACAGCCGCCCGCGCGGGCTCGCCAGCGCGAGCAAGCGCGCCGGATTCGACAGCGCATCGACCGGAACCGGCACCGGACGCCCGTTTCGATAGGCGAGCAGGTTCGGGTTGTAGAACACCAAATGGTAGTCGTGGCACGTGAGATACGTGCGGAATCCCTGCTCCCGGCGCCGCCGCGCGAGTACCGGCAGGATCGATTGCGTCAGCAGATTGTGATAGTTGTGCACGAGCACGCGATGCGGACGCACGTCGTCGAGCAACGTCGCCAGTGCGCCCGCCGCGGCGCGGTTCCAGCCGCGCGTGAACGCGCCCTTGCCCGCCGGGAAGTTCGTCTCGTCGAACGAGTACACGTCCACGTCCGGGATATTGCGCAGCACCTCGATGGAGGTCTGGTAGACCTCCTCCGCGCCAGCCTTGCGCGCGTAGTCGTTCACGACGACGATGCGCGTCGCTTCCGCGCGGGAGCCGATTCGCGATACCCCGTTCAATTCGGTATCCCGAACGTGTGTCGAACCATCCGGCATCGCGGCATGCCGCCGCCATCGTCATGCACCACCGTACTCGTCAGCATCGTCTGCGCTCCGTATCGTCCATTCCATTCGTATCGGCAACACGGGATCGCCGTTTCCAAGCCGTTCCAGGCCGTTTCATCCGTCCGCGCGCCATCCATTGCGTACCGGGTCCGGCGTCGCATCGACCGACCGATTGCCGGCCGGCAGATCGCCGCGCTGCCGCGATGCGGTCAGGCGATGCGCGAGCCGCACACAGGGCGCCTCGCAATACCGGTAGCTCAGGTACGACAACGCAATCAAAGGCACGACCGGAACGATCATGTAGACGCCCAGCGGCCACCCGGTCCATCGGTAGTGTTCGCACAGCCAGTAGAACCCGAACAGCGGGATCGCGTGAAACAGGTAAATCGAGTAGCTGACCTCGCCCAGCTTCGCCATCGCGCGCGCACGGACTTTCAATACCGTCGCCATCGCCACGAAGATCGCGATGCCGGCTACATAGGCCAGCGACGACGGCAGATGATCGACGTTGTGATGCCGCCAGTCGTTGGCCGCGCCGACGAGCGCCACGCCGACGATCATCGCCGTCAGCAGACCCGCCACGGACCGGTACGTCAGCGTGATGCCGCCGTGTTCGCCGCGCCGCCATCTCACCCGCAGCGTATCGAGCGGCCGGTCGTAGGCCTGACGAAAACATGCGCCCCAGAACATGATCGCAAGGTGATACGGCATGGCCTTGTACTGGCCCAACGTGTCGTCGGGAAAGACGTGCAGCGCGACGGTGATCACGAACACCGCGCACAGCCCGATGCAGGCGAGCGACAGGTCGCGCAGCCGGTGCAGCCCGCCCCACCAGAACAGCACGAGGCAAAGCCCGTAGAAATACAGTTCCGTTTCGAGCGTCCAGTAATGCCCCATGACGGGCTCCTGCCCGAACGCCGTCGGAATCATCGTCGCATTGGCGATCAGCAGCGCCGCGCTCACCGGTTTGCCGAACAACGTCCAGAAGACGACGCAGCCGATCGGAACGGACAGCCAGAACGCCGGATACAACCGCAGGAAACGGCGGATCAGAAAGCGCCGCGTGCCCGGGCCGGCCGGGCCGCGCAAACTGACCGGAATCAACAGGCCGCTGATGCCGAAAAAGACCACCACGCCGATCCGTCCGAAATTGACGGAGCGCTGCAGCGTGTCGAGCCACTGCTGAGCGCCCGCCAGCGCGACGAACCGCTCGGCGTAGTGCGTCCAGATGACGAGCAGGACCGCGACGGCGCGCATCGCATCGATATGGTCCAGACGTCCGGCGTGTTCGGAATGCATCGTCATGGTCGCGTGGAGGTCGGCGGTATCGCCGGAGAACAGACGCGTTACCGTATCACCGCACCGGTGGGCCGACTGTGCGACATGTGACACAGCCCGGCCCCGGTCGAATCACGCCGGCGACTCCGCGTTGATGATCGTCGTCGCCGTCGCGCGACGCGCTTCGAGCCCCTTGACGAACTCGCTGCACAGCCCGACCACCGCGTCGGCGGCATGCGGACCGAACACGCTGTGATCGAGATCGTCGAGGACGACGGCGCGCGCGCCGGCAAATCGCGACAGCCGCTTTCCGCGCGGGCCGAAATACATCGTCACCAGGTCGAGGCTGCTGTCGTATGCGCCGCAGACCAGCAACGTGCTCACCTCCTTGCGCTGCAGCGCACGCAGGATCTCGTGCGGATCGACCGGCGTCGTCTCCGCGCACGACCAGCCGACGATCCGGCGTCGCCATGCGCCGATCCGCACGGCCAGCGTCGTCGCCCAGCGCTTCAGCACGAGCCGGACGAACGGCATGATCTTTCGATCGCCGCTCAGCACCTGCTTCCATTTCTTCAGCTCGAAGAACGACGACCGGTAGCCGGCCATCGAATTGGGGCGATGCTCGCGCAGCGCGTCGGTCGAGATGCCTTCGGGCATATGGAAACGCTGCAGGTTCACCGATATGACGCCCGACAGCGCGCGTCCCACGAGCGCCGCCCGCAATGCGCTGTACGCGCCCGAGCAGATGCCGAACGCCACGATCTGCCGATACCCCTGCTCCTTCAACCAGTGGGCTGCCGTCGCGACGTCCTCGACGACGGCGCTCGAATAGACCGGCTGGCGCGCATCTTGCGGCGCGCTGCCGCCCTGCACCGGCGAGCTGTCGCCGATTCCCCGTCCGTCGAATCGCAGCGACGCGATGCCGCGGCGCGCGAGTTCGCGGGCGATCCGCACCGACAGCCGGCTGTCGCCGACGTGCGGACTCGCCGATGTGTTCGTGATCAGCACAACCGGCCCCCGGTCGTGCATCTCGTGCGGCGTGCACAGGATGCCGAACAGGCGGCCGGCCACTCCGAATCGGACCGGCCGCTCGCATGCTTCCGGCGTGCGCAGCATCAGGTCGGGATCCCAGTCCGTTTTCTGCACGGTACGCGACGACGGTTGCTGCCGGCCATCGGTGGCCGCGATCCAGTCGACGACGGCGTCGAACACGCGCGTCGGCAAGCGCGAGAACGTCGTTTCCTGCATGAATGCCGCATAGCCTTCGAACGGCCTTTGCTCGACTTTTCCGCCCAGCGCTTCGAGCCGCTTGCGCAGCGGTTCGGTGCCGCCGCCGCTCATGTCGACGATCAGCGTTCCCGCTGCCGGCGCATCCGTGCCGTCCGTCAACGCGTCGATCGCGTCGAATGCATTGAGCCGCGTACGGAACGCCGCACTGTAAACCTGCCCGAGCACGTTGAGCGGCGCGTCTTTCGGCTGGGCCGCGCGCAGCGGCGCCGGCAACTGGTCGAGCCAGATATTGCGCATGATCGCCAGCTCGCGCACGTAGCTGCGCCCGCTTGCCACCGGCGCCAGCAACACGAGCTGATCGACGTCGCCGCGGTTCGCCGCAAGCAACGCGAATGCCGCGCCCAGCCGCAGCCCGCACAGCGTCACGCGGGTCACGCCGGTTTCCTCGCGCAATCGCGCGACGGCCGCGCGCACGTCGTCGACGGCCGTTTCGAACTGGTCGTTCGCGCCATCGGCCCCGGCGGAATCGCCGGTGCCGCGGTAATCGAAACGCAGCACCGGCATCCCGAGCGCCGACAGGCGATCCGCCAGATTCCGCATGCCGCCGTGACTCCAGACGGATTCGTGTCCGTAAGCGTTGCACAGGACGACGCCCCGCGTCCCGTTGCCCGGATGCAGCCATCCGAACCGTCCGCCAAATATGATCGGTCTCATTTTCTATTAGGTATCGGTGAAGAATGGGTACGACGCCCTTCGGCCCGACTGCTGAATCGATCGGCCGCAGGACGGCAAATCGCCCGCGCCAGCCTTCCCCTTTCAGGTATCCATGCCGCACATGCAGGGTCCTGCAGCCGGCCGGCCGCGAGCCGTTCGGATCACACCATCGAGGCTCTCCTCTTCGTTGCGGCGTCCGTCACGACGGACTGCCTGCCGGCGGCGCGATGAGCTCGCGCCACCGACGATCGAATACCGGCGTGCTGAAATGCCGCTCGCAGTACCCGGCGAAGCGCGTGGCCGCCGCCACGACGCGATCCAGATCCGCGGCCGGATGGGCGACGAACCGCTCCAGTCTCGAGTCGCTCATCGCAAGCGCGTCGTCGTGGAATACAAGCCCCTCGAAGGCCGCTTCGTTGCCGACCGGCACGCAACCGTACGAAACCGCCTCCAGCA
This sequence comes from Burkholderia sp. BCC1208, assembly GCF_902833095.1. Classification (NCBI taxonomy): domain Bacteria; kingdom Pseudomonadati; phylum Pseudomonadota; class Betaproteobacteria; order Burkholderiales; family Burkholderiaceae; genus Burkholderia; species Burkholderia sp. BCC1208. The sequence continues at coordinate 83,383 of NZ_CADFDY010000002.1, forward strand.
CCTTCGATTTGATGCCGCCGCGCAGAAAAGCAGGACACAACGCGATCGAGCACCCGGTGTAGACATCCGCCTGCGTCGGCGCGAACCCGGCGAACTCGACGTTCGGAACGGGCGCGTACCGGCCAGCCATGCGTCCGTAGATCACCAGTGGCGTGGCCGGCCGGATACGCGCCCACAACGCGACCAGGAATTCGATCGCGAGCCGGTTCTGCAACTGGCGGTCCGAACCGATGAAGACGAACCGGAACGGCGCCGCCGGACGCCGCATCGGCACCAGCGCATGCATCGGCGGCGCGATCACGTGCGTCTTCACGGCCTCGTCGTTCGTGAGGGAGCGCCGCAGCGACTGCGCGTCCTCCGTCGAGACGAGCGTAACGGCATGCGACGAGCCGATCGCCGCGCGCTCCTGCCGTTTCAGCGCGAATGCTTCATAGCCGAGGAATGCGTTGCGGACCAGCCTCGCATTGACGAGCCTGACGAACGGCCCCGGAATCGACTTCTCCAGATACCCGGCCGACAACGGAAAATCCTGCTCGCGCAGGATGTTCGCGCGGCGCGACATGAGATCGTCAAAATCCACGACGATCCGGCAGCCGGGCACGCTGCGCCGCACCAGGATCGCGTAATCGACGAGCCGGATGCCGTCGAAATAGATCACGTCCGGCTTGATCGTCTCGACGGCGCGCAGCAGCGCCGTGCGCTTGCGCGGATGCGAAAACATCGCCACCTGAAGCGCGCACGGCGCGCCACGCAACACGCTCCATCCGACACGCACCGCCGCGCCGATCTTCGCGCGCCAGCCGCCGTCCTCGAACACCGAGCGGATCTTGAATTCGGTCACGTCCATCTGGTCGCCGATTGCCTTCCGGATGAAGCTCAGCGTGCGCTCCCGTCCGTTCGATACGTCTTGCGGAATGTCCCGCGTTATCACCATCAGCACCCGGTTTTTCACGAGCGACCTCCCCAACGATCCGAAACCTTCCCGATTCCATGTTCCGCCGGCTCATGCCGGCGCGGCGAACAACCGCCCGCACACCGGCTCATGGCCGCTCCCGGGCGAACGCGAGATTCCCGAGCACCACGCACCAGAACACGACGAGCGATACCGCAATGCCCGTCGAAGGCGCGTACATCACCAGCGTGCGCGGCATGACGAACGGCGCGGCGACGATCGCCGCGACGATCAGCACCTGCTTGATCATGATGAGCCGGTAGCGCCGCACGGCCAGGAGCCACGTGCTCAGCCCCGCATCGACGAACGTGGCGATCGCGCAGCCGGTCGCGTAGATCATGACCGGCACGCCCTGCACGAACGCGGGCCCGTAGATCATCAGGAACACCTTGCGGCCGACGACGTAGCTGCCGACCCACGCGACACAGCCGACGAGGCCGAGATACAGGCCGAGCTTCAATGCCTTGGCGCGCACGAGCGGCTCGGTCCGCGCGGAAAAGACCATGCTCGGCGCCAATGCCAGCGCCAGCGTCGTGCCGACCGAGTTCCACTGTTCGACCAGCGACGCCGCCGACGCATAGATGCCGAGATCGGCCTTGGACACCAGCACGCCGAGCAGCAGCCGGTCCATGCGCAGGACCAGCACGCTGGCCGCAATGGCAGGCCAGATCCGCAGCCCGCGCACGACCAACGCTTTCGTGACTGCCGCGCTGCCGCGAAACGATTTCGGCGACTTCAACGCCAGCTCGCGATAGCGGCTGAACGGCGCCGCGGCCGCCACGCACGCCTCGAGCGGCCATGCGAACGCGGCGACGACCACGCCCAGCGACGCGTGTGCCGCGACGTACAGCCACAGCACGCGCACGCAGCTGGCGTACGCCCGCGCCCGCGTGATCACCCACGGCTTCGATTCGGCGTAGGCCATCAGCGAACCGAGGGCGATCGGCTCGACGATCAACGCAAAGGCCGCGATCAACGTGAGCTCGGAGACACTCGACGGCCGCATCACGATCACCACGATCCCCATGAACAGCAGCATGACGGCCAGCGTCAACGTGAGCCGCAGGCGGAACGCGCGGTAGACGACCATGTGCCGCAGGCGCGGGTGCTTGCCGAGGATCGGCTGGATCACCTGTGCGCCGAAAATCAGCGCGACGCTGCCGATCACGTAGGCCAGCGACAACGCGAACTGCAGCTCGCCGAACAGCCGCGCGCCGTAGATGTTCGCAAACAGGTGATTGCTCGCGATCGCCGCGAGCGCCCCGATGATCTTTTCGCACACCACGCCCGCGAACGACGAAAACAGAAGCCTGACGAACGCGTTCAAGATGTCCCCGTCCGCGCCGCATCGGCATGCACGCGCCGCGCGTCGATGCAATGCCACCAGATCAGCGCGATCGCCAGGTAGAACAGCGTGCGCGCGCCGAACAGCGTCCAGTAATCGCCCTGCTGCATCGCATAGGTCGCGTAGGCAAAGATCTTCGTGGTCAGCCACAGCATCACGACCCCGCCGCGCATCGCGACCAGGATCAGCACCGCGCTCGCGACGCCGTAGATCGCGCCCGTCAGCGCAATGAAGAGCGCGCCGCCCGCGTAGCCGAACCAGTAGACCGGCACCGCCATGTTGCCCATCGTGAACGTCACGTCGTCGAACACGTAGGCCTTCAGGATCTCCGGCGTGCCGTACGACAGCATCAGGTCGCGCAGCCCGCTCACCGGCGCATCGCTGAAGAACGTCGGCTCGGTGAACGAGCCCAGCGAACCGATGAAGCGCGCGAACGCCGCCATGCCCCCGAACGCCGGTGCGCTGAACAGGTGTGCGTCCGCGTCCACCACGTACCACGCCTGCCCCTGTTCGAGAAACCGCGATACCACCGTCTCCGCGACGTCGAGCCCCTGCCCCCGGTACGCATAGAACACCGACACGCTGCCGATCACGAGCGCGATGACCGAGCCGATTCCCAGGTAGCGCATCACAGGCTTGCCGTTCATTGCATGGATCGCGATGAACGGGATTAGGACGGTCAGGCATACGTGCAGCACGGCCATGAACTGCTCGCCGTGCAACGCCTCGAGCACCAGATCGACCACGATCAGGCACACGGACGTCCAGCGCACGGCCCGCTTCGAACTCGTGCAGAAGGTGCCGAGCAGCACCGCGACGAACGTCTGGTTGTTCAGGAACAGGTTGAACAGCGTGCTGTTCGACGCGTCGTTGCGCAGCGCGTAGCGGTTCACGCCGCTCAGCACCGCGAAGCCGCCCGTCAGGCCGGCCAGCACGCCGGTCGCGAGGATCGCGCCGACCAGCCCCAGCCCGAGCGCCACGCTGACCGGCTGAAGCGTCATCCGCGCGCGGATCGGCGGATGGCCGGCGCGCACGTTCAGCAGTCGGTCGAACGTGAACAGCGCGCACGCGACGAAAATGACGTAGAACGACAGCAGCCGGCTGAACGCGCCGTTCGCGACGCCGAAGATGTCCGTTTCCCGCAGGAATCCGCCGGACTCTATCCCGACGCCGGCAACGAACGCGGTCAGTCCGATCACCAGCGTGTACAGCACCGACACGGCGAACACCGGGCGCGCGACGATCAGCGCGATCACGCCCGCGACCGCCGCCAGCAACGTGCAGGTCGCGCTCGGCTCCATCGCACCGAGCGCCGGCAGCATCGCATTGACGCTCAACGCGAGCACGAGCAGCGTCGGCACGGTCACGCCCGTGAGCGCCGCGGCTCGGCCGCCGGCGTGAATCGTTCGCATCGTCGCCTCGTTCACACGTCCGCCCGGCCGGCGCGCGGCCGGTCATGCACGGCTCGCTCCAGCGCATCGTGCAGTTGCGCGCTGACCGCGCCGGACGAAAAACGCCGTGCGTTCGCCCGCCCTGCGCTCACCAGAGCGGCGCGCAGCGACGGGTCGCCGGCGACCCGTTCGATCTGCCGGCCCCATTCGGCGGCATCCATCGCATCGGCGACGGCCACGAACGACTCGCCCATCGTGTAGCGGTACACCGGCAAATCGGACGCGACGACCGGCACGCCGACGAACTGCGCCTCGATCACCGTGCGACCGAAACCTTCGTGCAACGTCGGCGATACGTACAGATCCGATGCCTGGAAAAAGTAGCCGAGATCCTCGTCACCGACGTTCTCGACGAAATGGGCGGCGAAGCCTGCCTGCGCGGCAATGCCGCGGCATTCGTCGCGGTTCGCCTGGGTGTGTGCGCTGCCTACCCGCAGCACCATCACGTCCTTGCGTCCAAGCGACGCCAGCGCGCGAAACAGCGTCGCATTGTTCTTGCGCGTTTCGTCCGAGCCGACGTTCAGCACCACCAGCGCGTCGCCGACGTCGATACCGAAGCGCGCGAGCAGCATCGCGCGCGCCCGTTCTCGCACCGCGGCGTCGATCGGCGCATAGCGGTCGTCGAACGCATTGGGAACGACCTGGATCCGGTCGGCGCGGATGCGCAGCTCCGCCAGCGCTTCCTGCGCGGTCACGTCCGACGGCGCGAGCACCGCGTCCGCGGTCGCGATCAGCGACTGCGTCAATCGCATGTACGCATTCTTCAACTGCTCGACGACGCCGCGCACCTGCCCCGGACGCTGCACGTGATGCAGCACGATGCCGACGCGGCCGCCCGCCCACCGGATCGGCGGAATCATGAAGGCCAGGTCTTCCTGGTACAGCATCACGAAGTGCCCGGCGCGCGCCGCCGCGATCGCACGCAGCGGATACAGCACGAACTGCGTCCAGTAGCGCAGGAACGAACGCGGCTCGGCCGGAATGTCGACCGCCTTCACGTCGAATCCCGCCATTGCCGGGATGAAATCGATACATTTGAGGCTGTATCGCATGACGCCGTTCCAGCTCACCGGACGCGGGCCGAGAAACCACACGACCCGCACCGCGGGCGACTCGCGCCGCAGTCCGTCATTGCCCGCCATCGAATCACTCATGCGTCGCACTCCTCGCCCGATTGCATCGACTCCCCCCGAGCGGTCAGGCGCGCGCCGCGGCGAAACCCGCGCCGATCCGGCGAACGCCGTGCAACGGCGACGGCTCGAACCCGTTGAACACCAGCCCGTCGATGCGCACACCGATCTTGCGCAGGCCGTCGAGCGCGTCCGCCATGCCGGCCGAGTTCGCCGAACCCTGGCGCACCACCAACAGCGTCATGTCGGCCACGCGCGACAAGGCCGCGATGTCGGCCACCGGCAGCGCGGACGGCGCATCCACGATGACCATGTCGTAGCCGCTGCGCAACGACACGACCAGCTTGTCGAGACGCGCGACGTCGAAGAGGTTGCGCGCGGACGCGCGCTGGGTGCCGGCGGACAGCGCATCGAGCTTCCCGGCCACGCGCGTGATCGCCTCGTCGGCCGGCAGCGCGCCCTTCAATACGTCGGACAGGCCCGGCGACGCGGCGACCGGGAGATAGCGATGCAGCGCGGGCGCGCGCACGTTGGCATCGACGATCACCGTCTTGAGCCCCTTCTCGGCGAACAGGTACGCGAGGTTGGCGGCGATCATCGACTTGCCCTGGGCGGGCGCCGCGGACGACACGAGCACGACCTTCGCGTCGCCGCCATAGGCCGCCAGCCGGTGTCGCAACGTCAGCGCCAGGCTGTCCATCGCATCGGCCAGCGGCTCGTCGGCCGGCTCCTGTGTCGCGATGAAGGCCGGCGTGCGGTTCGCATCCGCATCGGCCTGGCGGCGCGAATTCGGCAGAATGCCGAGCATCGGGATGCCGAACGCCGCTTCCAGCTCATGCGGATCGCGAATGCGGCCGGACAGCAATGCACGACCCTGCGCCGCGAGAAACCCGAGCATCAGCCCGATCACCGCGCCGGCCAGAATCGCGATCAGGCGCTTCGGCCGGATCGGCTTGTCGCTCACGATCGCCTTGTCGACGATCGATGCGTTGCCGACCGTGCCGGCTTCCGCGATCTGCAACTGCTGCGTATTGTTCAGCAATCCGACATAGAGCTGGTTGTTGACCTCGACGTCGCGCGCGAGACGCAAGTACGTCTGCTGCTGCGACGGCAGGCGCGCGGCCTTGTCCTTCAACACGGCGGCCTGCTTGTCGAGTTCCTTCAGCTTGTTGGCTGCCGCAACGACCTGCGGCTGCCCCGGTACGTATTTCGACAGCAGATCCTGATACTCGAGCCGGGTTTCGAGCCGCGACTTGTCGACGAGCGCCAGTTGCTCGACCAGCAGCCGGATATCGCCCTGCGCGTCGATCGAACCCTGCTGATTGCGGAACGTGTTCAGCGCCTGCTCGGCCTGTTGCAGCCGGGCCTTGACGAGCGGCATCTGCGCGTTGAGGAACGTGAGGCTGCGCTCGGCATCGTCGGCGCGGCGTCTCGCGTTGAAGTTCAGGTAGGCCGCGGCGATCGCATTGAGCATGCGCGCGGCAAAGACGGGATCGGCATCCTCGAAACTCAGTTGCATGATGCCCGACTGGCGCTTCGTCTCGGTCACGCCGAGTTTCTTCAGGATCGCTTCGAGACGCACGTCGGTGGCGACGCGCCGCACGCGGAATTGCGCGCCGGGGCGCGCGACGATCCGTGTCACATCCACGCGATAACCGTTGCTCGCGCTCGGCACGCCGACCACCCCGCTCAGCACCACCTGGCCGCCGCGGTCCGTCAGCCGAAATCGGTTGCCGTCGAGATAATCGAACGTCAGCGCCTTGCCGATCTGCGCGTCCGGCACCTCGAACGTCCTGAACTCCAGACGCTCGCCGCCCCATGCCCACGACGACATCCCGAGCGGTGCGTCGACGAGGCCGTTCGCGTCCTTCGGCAGAAACGAACCGATCAGCCCGCCGACGATCGGAAACCGGTTCTCGACCGACACCTCGGCCTGTGCGGCCGTCGCATTCATCGCTTCCAGAACGACCGAGCGCGAACGGACGATGTCGATTTCGCCGACCACCGCCGAATTCTGGATATCGAGCGCCTTGGAGATCGACGACAGCGACCCCAGTGCGCTGGCCTTGTTCTCCTCGATCTGGATCAGCGTGTCGGCCGAATACACGGGCGTTGCCGCGATCGCATAGACGATCGCCAGCAACAGGCAGGCGGCGAGCACGGCCGCGAACAGGCGCCCGTTGTCGAGCACGTTCTCCAGCAAATCGATCGGCGACAACCGCGTCGCATGTCCGGCGGCCTGTTTCGGTTCGTTCTGATGCCCGGTCAATGCAGGTCGGTCCATCTTCATGCTGAACTCCAGAATGGAAGATCCGGCTGGCTTCGCCGCTTTACGCGCGTTGTGATTCACGTTCATGTCTTTGAAAATCCGGCTGGAAACCCTTCGGTGCCGCCCCGGCGCGCGCTGCGTCGGGAGCCTGGATGCCCCGCGCGTGCCCGACCGGCGCAACGGCCGGCAAGCCGTTGTCGAGTCCTCGTTCGTTTCGTCTCGGCATGCAGTCGTCGAGGCCGCCGCCCGCTACACACCCGCCGCGACGATTCCCGTGCGCTGCAGCGCCGCACCGATGTCGGACAGCCGCGCGACGACGTCGGCCGCCGGATCGGCCGGCGCATGGCCCGCGCGGTCGCCCACGAACAGGAAACGACGCCCGACGCCGGCGCGCGCACCGGCATCGAGATCGGACGGCTTGTCGCCGACCAGGATCGACGCGGCCAGGTCGAGGTCGAGATCGCGCCGCGCGTCGTGCAGCATCCCGGGCTGCGGCTTCCGGCATGCACATGCCTGCCGGTAGCGGCCCATCCCGGCCACCGGGTGATGCGGGCAAAAATAGACGCGGTCGATTCTTGCGCCACGCTCGTCGAACCTGCGGCACATCCAGTCCATGAATGCGGTGAACTGCAACTCCGAAAAATATCCGCGGCCGATGCCGGCCTGATTCGTCACGACGACCACCTGGTAACCGCTCGCATTGGCCAGCCGCACGAGATCGAAGATGCCGTCGACGAACACGCAGTCCTGCTGCCGGTGGACGTAGCCGTAGTCGATGTTGATCACGCCGTCGCGATCCAGGAACAGGGCTTTACGCTTCACTGGTTCCGGTCTCCAGCATCGACGGAATCACGGTCTGCGCGCGCCGGTAGTCCGCCGGCACGCCGATGTCGATGAACGACGTGACTGCGGGGAATACGCGGATGTCGAGCGTGTCGACCCGTTCGGCGAGGAAATCCTGCTCGAACGAAAACTTCGTCGGCAGCGTGAAGCCGAGCAACTTGCTCGCGTTGACGACATACGTGCCCGCATTGATGTAGCCGCGCGCCGGGCGTTTCTCGCGGAATGCCGACAGCCGGTGCGACGTCGCATCGAATTCGAGCGTGCCGTAGCGCGACGCATCGTCGACGCACGTCGCCGCCACGACGAGATCGGGACGCGTCGCGTGATGAAACACCGACAACGCGCGCAGATCCAGATTCGACAACGTATCGCCGTTCATCACGATCATGTCGCGCGCGCCGTGAGCCTTCAGCGCGTGAACGATCGCGCCGCCGGTACCGAGCGGCTCGTCTTCCTCGATCACGGAAATCGCGATGCCGAAGCGGCGCGACGTCACGAACGACTTGATCGGCCCGCTGCCGTAGCCGAGCGACAGCACGACTTCCGTCACGCCCTGCTGCTGCAGCCCTCGCAGCATCCAGCCCAGAAACGGCTCGCCGTCGATCGACGCGAGCGCCTTCGGCAGCGCGTCGCCCAACACCGGGCGCAGCCGCGTACCGAGGCCGCCGGCAAGGATCAGGCAGGGCAGCATCGCGTTCATGCAAAGATCCGCTCTTCGACGATGCCGCAAACGATGTGGCCGCACACGAGATGCCCTTCCTGGATCTTCGGCGTCGACGCGGACGGAATCTCGATGCAGATGTCGGCACGCCTGCGCATCTCGGCGGCGCCCGGGCCGTTTCCCGTGAAGCCGACGGAAAACATGCCGGCCGTCCTGGCGACTTCCAGCGCGCGGAGAATGTTCGGCGAACGCCCCGACGTCGAATACGCCCAGAAGATGTCGCCGGGGCGTCCGGTCGCCTGAACCTGGCGCTCGAACAGCTTCTCGTAACCGTAGTCGTTGCCGATCGCGGTCATGACCGAGCTGTCCACGGTCAGCGCAAACGCCGCGAGCCCCGGCCGGTCGAAGTTGAAACGGCTGACGAATTCGCCGGCGATGTGCTGCGCGTCCGCGGCGCTGCCGCCGTTGCCCGCGAGCAGGATCTTGTTGCCTGTCCGCAGCGCTTCCGTCACGCGTTCGGCCACCTGTTCGATCCGCGCCAGTTGCTCACGGTCGGATACGAGCGCCGTCAGCACCGACAGCGTCTGGCGAATTTCGCTCTCCACTCCGATCGTCATTGATTCTTTCTCCACGACTGCGCACCGATGTCGGTGAACGTACAGTTGAGCACCTGGCCGTTGATCCCCTTGTACGCGTCCAGCGCGCGCATCACGGCCGACCGTTCGACCGGATCGACGAAGAACATCATGAAGCCGCCGCCGCCCGCGCCGGACACCTTGCCGGCCCGCGCGCCGGCCCGGACGGCGACCCGGTACAGATCGTCGATCATCGAGTTCGAGATGTTCTTCGCCATCCGCTTCTTCGATTCCCACGCGTCGCGCATCGACGCGGCGAACGCATCGAAATCGGCGCGCAGCACGGCTTCCTTCATGCGTACGGCTTCGTCCTTGACCTCGTGCAACGCGGCCAGCGAATCGACGACGCCCTCCGTCACGTTGCTGCTCTGTTCCTTGATGATATTGGCCGACTCGCGCGATACGCCGGTGTAATACAGCACGAGCGACGCCTCCATCTCGGCCTTGATTTCCTGCTTGATCCGCAACGGATTGACGATCACGCGATCGCCGTAGAACTCCATGAAGTTCAGTCCGCCGAACGTCGCCGCGTATTGATCCTGCTTGCCGCCGGCAAGCCCGAGATCCTCTCGCTCGATGTTGTGCGCGAGGTGTGCGATGTCGTATTCGCCGAGCGGCAGCGACAGCAGTTCGCAGAACGCCCTGACCAGCGCGACGACGATCGTCGACGACGAGCCGAGCCCGGATCCCGGCGGCGCTTCGGAGCATGTCGTGATCGTGACGGCCAACGGATGACCGCCATGAAAATCCCGCACGATCCGGTTGTAGACGCCGACATGCAGCCCGAGCCCGTTCTGCACTTCGAGCACCGGCGACACCGCGCCGATCCAGCGCGTATCCGTATCCGCCGCTACCAGTTCGACCTTCGCGTCGTCGCGCGGCGCGATCGACGCATATGCGAACTTCTCGATCGTGACATTGAGCGCCAGACCGCCGAACCGGTCCGAATAAGGCGGCACGTCGGTTCCGCCGCCGCCCAGACCCAACCGCAAAGGCGCCCTCGAACGGGCAATGAAGCGTGTCATGAAATCTCTCGCAGACAGTGAGTCGGACGCCGGCACGATGCCGTTCGCGCCTCCGCACATTCGGTCGCGAATGCACGACCATGTTCGTTGGCGCCACTATGCGATAGATGTCCGGCACGCTGCGTGCGATGGCTTACATTAAGCCGCCACCGCTCGATCCAGGCGTTCAACCTGCGTTACGCTTTGTTCGCGATCGGCACGGCGACGTGCGAACCGGCATCGAAATCGCCGTCACGTCCCGCCGCGCATGACGACTTCCTTCCGTCATTGGCAATGTTTGACAATCGATGCCGGGAGCCGCCTCGCCTCGAACGACGCGCGGATCGCCGTGCGCCCGAGTGCTGCCCGCGCGTGTCGTCACGATGTGCAGAACGAAGCGAAAGGCGCGACAAGCACTTTCGATTCGATCCGGATAACGTCTCAATCGATTCAACGATGCTGGACACAAAAATGAAAATCGCTCAACCGCTGGACTCCGTGGCGCCGGGCCACCCTCGCACCGTCATGCGCCGCATGTGCATGGCGTTCTCGTTCGCGACCATCGCGACGCTGTCCGCCTGCACGGTGCCGGGGCAGCACATGAGTTCGACCGCGTTGCCGGTCACGACCGCCGACAACGGCGACGTCACCAGCGACATGCAGGTGCCGGTCAAGCAGATCGACCTGACGCAGATCGAGCAGATTCGCGCCGCACAGAAACGTGCGCCCGGTGCGACCATTGCGCCGAGCCTGTTCGCGAAGTCGGACATGTACAGGATCGGCGCCGGCGACGTGCTGCAGATCACGGTATGGGATCACCCCGAATTCGCGACGGCCGCCGGGCAGCCGGTGCAGAACACGAAGGCCGCGGACGCCGCGCCCGGCTTCGTCGTCGACGGCAACGGCAACGTGCAGTTTCCGTATGTCCCGCGGCCGATCCACGCGGTCGGGAAAACCGCCGCGCAGCTCCAGCACGAGGTCAGGACCGAACTCGCCAAGGTATTCGTCAAGCCGCAGGTCACGGTTCGCGTCGCGTCGTTCCGCGCCACGCAGGTCTACGTCGACGGCGAGGTGCGTAATCCGGGTGCACAACCGATCAACGACATTCCGATGACGCTGATCGAAGCCGTCAGCCGCGCGGGCGGCTTTGCGCCGACCGCGGATCAGAGCCGCGTCACGCTCACCCGCAACGGCACGATCTATCCGCTGAACGTCGCGCAGATGATGAAGACGGGGAAAAACCCGGCGGACATCATGCTGAGGCCCGGCGACATGCTGCACGTGAGCGCGCGCGACGACAATCCCGTGTACGTGATGGGCGAAGTGGTCAGGCCGCAAGCCGTCGCGCCGCTGCGCGACGGTTCGCTCACGCTGAGCGAAGCGCTCACGCAGGCCGGTCAGCTCAACCAGCAAACGTCGAACGCCAAGCAGGTGTTCGTGCTGCGCAAGGCCGCCGACAGCGCGCCCGTCATCTATCACCTCGACATGCAGTCGCCGGTGTCGATGCTGCTCGCGAACCAGTTCCCGCTCGCGTCGAAGGATGTCGTGTATGTCGACAACACCGGGCTGGTCCGCGCAAGCCGCGTGCTGAACCTGCTGCTGCCGGCGATCAGCGCGGGGTTGACCGGCGCACTCGTCACGAAGTAGCCAGGCCAGCCGCACGCGGGGAGCGGAGGCGCAGGACGCTCCCTCCCCGCGTTCGATGCGCACGCAACGAGTCGATCCCCATCCCGACGAATTACCCCGCAAGACCGCCTGCTCCCAAGTACTTCTTACCCACCTCACCTCCCGCAATCGGGAACGATGACCGCCTTTTCATCCCGCCGCGCGCCCCTACGAAATAAAGATCACACGCATCGGTAGAAACACCGATGCTGTAGTCAAACTACATTCATACCATTAGTCGCAGCAGAGAATCGCTACATCCGATTCGACAGTGTCGGGCGGCCAGCGCGTCGCCGCCCGCATTGACCGGTCGAGCCCAACCGGCCGTAACGATTCCCCGCCTGGCCTGGCATGCCGACGCGCAACCACCCTGCATCGCCAGCCGAATGCGTCCGGTGCGAATCCACCTGGCGCGCGCAGCTCCAGACATCATCCGAACAACCGGCAATACGATCATGGAGAGCAACATGCGGGACACCCTCTGGCCGGCCGTCGTGCTGGCAGCGACCCTCTGCACCACCGCCTACGCCGGCGACGCCGATTTCAATGCGCAGGGCGACGCGACCGATGCGTTCGCATCGTCCGCCGCGCAACGGCGCGCCGACCTGCTCGTGCGCAAGATGACGCTCGACGAGAAACTTCAATTCATTCATTCGCAATACGAAATGTCCAAGGTGCCGGGCGGCGGCGCCGGCTACATCCAGGGCGTGCCGCGGCTCGGCATTCCCGATCTGAACATGGTCGATTCGGCGACCGGCTCCGGCAGCACGTCGCAGGCCAGCACGACGTTCCCGGCGACGATCGCGGTCGCCGCGAGCTGGGATCGTCGGCTGTCGTACGACTTCGGCAAGCAGGTCGCGATCCAGTTGCGCGCGCAAGGATTCGGCATGGGCCTCGGCGGCGGCACCAACCTCGCGCGCGAGCCGCGCGGCGGGCGCCTGTTCGAGTATCTCGGCGAGGATCCGCTGCTCGCCGGCGACCTGCTCGCCGAACGCACGCTCGCCACGCAGCGGCAGAAAGTCATCGCCACGATCAAGCACTACGCGGGCAACGAGCAGGAGCACGGCCGGATGGGCGGCAATACGCAGATCGACGAGCGCACGCTGCGCGAGCTGTATCTGCTGCCGTTCGAGATCGCCGCGAAGCGCGGCCGGCCCGGCAGCGTGATGTGCAGCTACAACCGCCTGAACGGCACCTATGCGTGCGAAAACCCTCACCTGCTGAACGACGTGCTGAAGAACGAATGGGGCTTTCAGGGGCAGGTGCAGTCCGACTGGGGCGCCACGCACAGCACCGCCGCCGCGATCAACGCCGGGCTCGACGAGGAAGAAGACGTCGGACCGAGCGTGTATCTGACGCCGGCGGCCGTCAAGCAGGCGATCGCGAACGGCTCGGTGTCGACCGCGCGCCTCGACGACATGGTGCGCCGCAAGCTCGCCGTGATGATCCGCGTCGGCGTGATGGACGATCCGGCCAAAGGCGGCGGCACGATCGATTTCGCGGCCGGTAACCGGTTCGCGCAGGCGGCCTCCGAGCAGTCGATCGTTCTGCTGAAGAACGACGGCAATCAGTTGCCGCTCGTCGCGTCGGCGCTGTCGCGCATCGCCGTGATCGGTGGCCATGCGGATGCGGCCGTGCTGTCCGGCGGCGGCTCGGGCAATACGCGCGATCCCGTATCGGGTTCGTTCGCCGGTTGCGGCGGCCTGACGTTCGGGTCGTCGACCGGGTGCAGCTGGTGGCGCAATCCGTGGCTCAAGGTCGACGTGCCGATCGTCGCGGCGATCCGCGCGTTGGCGCCGGCCGCGCAGGTCACGTTCGCCGGCAACAGCGACCAGCAGTCGCCGTTCCGCGCGTACACGCAGCAGGAGATCGACCAGGCCGTGGCGCTCGCGGGCCGCTCGGATGTCGCGATCGTCGTGGTCACGCAGCCGGCCGGCGAGGATTTCGGCGATCTGCAGAGCCTGAGCCTCGCGAACCCGTCGAACCAGGATGCGCTCGTCGAAGCCGTCGCGCGCGCGAATCCGCATACGATCGTCGTCGTCCAGAGCGGCAACCCGGTGCTGATGCCGTGGAAGGACAACGTGTCGGCCATCGTCGAGGCGTGGTATCCGGGCGAAGCCGGCGGCAAGGCGATCGCGAACGTGCTGTTCGGTGCGGTCAATCCGTCCGGCAAGCTGCCCGTCACTTTCCCGGCGCGCGATCAGGACTCGCCGACGTGGGGGCAAAACGGCACGTTCGACACCGACCCGGTGTACGCGGAAAAGCTGAACATGGGCTACCGCTGGTATGACGCGCGCAACATCAAGCCGATGTTCGAGTTCGGTTACGGCCTGTCGTACACGCACTTCGCGTACTCGGGGCTGTCGGTGTCGAAGCAATGGGACGGCTCGTTGAACGTCGCGTTTACCGTGCGCAACGACGGGCGCGTTGCCGGCGCGGAAACGCCGCAGGTCTATCTCGGCGTGCCGTACAAGGACGAGCCGCCGAAGCGGCTGGTCGGCTGGGACAAGATCCGGCTGAATCCGGGCGAGGCGCGGCGTGTGCATGTGACCGTGTCGCCGCGCATGCAGAGCGTCTGGGATACGTCGCGCAACGGCTGGCGGGTCGTCTCGGGCGGGACCGTGTATGTCGGCGCGTCGTCGCGCGATATCCGCTTGCAGGGCCACTGAGCGAGCGGCGATGAAGCAACCGGGGGCGTCATGCATCGCATGCGCGGCGCTCCCGCGTCAATCATCCCTGCGCTGAAGCGCTCACCTGAGCAACAGCGCCAGCACCGTCGCAAGCGCCGCAATCGCGGCGATACTCACCACCACACCCGCCAGATGCGCGGCGATCACCACACCGGCCGGCAATCGCGACGCGATGCCGGCCATCACGCGCCGCCCGCTTCCAGTGTGTCGAGCAACGGCCTCGCCAGATGCAGGACCTGGTACACCGTGCCGGCGCCGCCATCGTCCGGTTCATGTTCCGTCACGAGCGCACGCGTCAACCGCCAGCGCAGCGGATCGAGACCGACAGCCGCCGCGACCACGCCCTGCCGAGCCGCCGCGTCGCGATTGCATGCGATCTCCCGCGCCAGTGCCGCGTCGAGATCGGCGTCCGCCGGAATCTCGATCGTCTCCAGACGCGCGAAACGTCCCGTCGACGCGCTGCCCTTGCGCGCGTCGAGCGCAACCTGCGTGTCGATCGGCGCTCGGCCGAAGCTGTCCGTCACGACCCGATAGCGGCCGTCCGTCACGAATCGCGCGAACGCCTGTTCGTTGCGCCACAGGTAAAACGACGCGTAGCCGTTTTCCGTCGCGCCGTGACGGCCGGCCTCGCGCAGCAGGAAGCCCTTGAACAGCAGGTCCGGCGTGTCGTCCCAGAGCCGGCCGCGCTCGCGCACGCGATGGCGGATGATGTCGAGGTCGTAGTCCGCAGGCAGGCGGTGCACGTAGTACGCGGTCAGCATGATCGACTCCTGGCGAAAGAAACGGGCGGAATGAAGGCAGCGTAGAAGACCTTGAATCATTTGAAAAGGCGATGGCAGAATATTTCAATGATTCGATTCTGAAATGAACGAGGGTGCGATGAAAACGCTCGACGTCGAAGCCGTGCAGGCATTCGTGCTGACCGCCGATCTCAAGAGCTTCACACGAGCCGCGGAAGCGCTGGACACGACGCAGTCCGCGGTGAGCCTGAAGATCAAGCGGCTGGAAGACGGGCTCGGCCGCCGCCTGCTGGAACGCACGCCGCGGCAGGTTCGCCTGTCGGCCGACGGCACCGCGTTCCTGGAACCGGCACGCGAACTGGTGGCCGCTCACCATGGCGCGATCAGCGCGTTCGGCGCGAGCCAGCGACGGTTGGTCATCGGTGTCAGCCACCATGTCGTCGGTGCCGATCTTCCGATGCTGCTGCGGCGGATGAGCGAAGCGGAGCCGGCGCTCGTGCTGGAGATCCGCGTCGCCGCGTCGCGCGACGTGCTCGATGCGTTCGATCGCGGCCAGCTCGATGCGGCCGTCGCGCTGCAGCACGACAGCCGGCGGCTCGACGGCGAAACCATCCTGTCGGAGTCGTTCGGCTGGATGGCGGCGGCCGATTTCGAGTACCACCCGCCGCAACCGCTGCGGCTCGCCACGCAGGCCGAACCATGCAGCGTGCGCCGCATGGCGGTCGACGCGCTGAACGAAGCCGGTGTCGCGTGGACGGAAGTCTTTGTCGGCGGCGGCGTAGCGACGATCGGCGCGGCGGTGTCCGCGGGGCTGGCCGTCGCGGCGCTCGGGCATCGCGTGGCGCCCGCCGGCACCGTCGACGTGGGTACGCGGTACGGGCTGCCGCCGCTGCCGACGCGCGACGTGGTGCTCTACTCGAGCTTGACTGACGCGCGAGCCAGACAGGCGCTGCGCACGCTGGGCGCGGCGCTACGGTCGTCGGTTGGGGGGCGCTGATGCCGCGCGCGGCATCGATGAATTGACTTGAGCCCATCGCGGGAAAGCAAACTGCGTGCGCTGGACGAACTGATAAACGAACAGGACTCCGCGCTTCCGTCCTTGATCGGGCGGACGACGGCAGCGAGTCATCGTTGCGAGATATTGCAGGTCAACGGGTCCTCTTCGTGCCCTCCGGAATACGCATCCGAGGCCGTCTCGTTCGGATACGTATCCGACTGACGAATGACCGGTTGACGAGCCAGAACCGCTCGCTGTCGTGAAACTCGATTACCTCGCGCTTGACCATACTTTGCGACAGGTCGAGCCAACCACATCGGCCCGCGGCGCGCTTCGTCGATTCGTATCCGGCACGCCGCTCGAACCATGGGGTGACGGCATCGAAATGCCTCGACGCGCGCCACGGTAAAATCGCGTCTTCGCCCCGCGCTTATGCAGACGATATCCATCCGTCCCCGGGCCAACGTCAAAAGCATCCACCCGCCATCATCACCTTGATTTCCCTACGCTTTCCGCGTCGCGACGCATGAGTTACTCGCTCGCCACCTCGTACACCCGCGAACTCGAAATCCGCAAGAGCCGTTTCATCGCGTATGCCGTTCCCGTCGAGGATCGCGATGCCGCGATGCAGGTACTGCAGCGTCTGCGCGACGAGCATCCGGCGGCCACCCATGTGTGCTGGGCGTTGCTGGCGGGCGGCCAGTCGGGTATGTCGGATGACGGCGAGCCGTCGGGCACCGCGGGCCGGCCGATCCTCGAAGTGCTGCGCCATCACGACCTCGACGGCGTGCTCGGCGCGGTCGTGCGTTACTACGGCGGCGTGAAGCTCGGCGCGGGCGGGCTGGTGCGTGCGTACACGGATGCGATCGCGTCGGCGCTGCTCGATGCCGAGCGCGTCGAGCGCATTCGGCACACGCGGCTCGCGATCGAGATCGGCTACCCGGAAGAAGCGCGCGTGCGCCGCTGGATCGAACAGGCCGGCTACGCGCTGGTGGACAGCGCGTACGGGATGACGGTGAAGCTCGTGATCAAGCTGCCCGAAACCGCCGAAGCCGCGGCAAGAGTCGAACTGTTCGATCTGACGCAGGGGCGCTCGGGGTTTCCGGAGATTTGAGCCGTTGCAGCGACAGGCCCGAGCGGCGCACGCTCGGAGCGCTCGCCGCTATCGTTTTTCCCGGTGCGTCGGAATCGCACCGTTTCAACGGCATCCACGCACATCGACGCGCACATCGGGGCACACTGTCGAGACTATCAGCCCGACATCCTGAAAGACTGTAAACCCTGTCGGGCCGACTCGTCCGCCCTCAACCGGAAACAAAAAAACGCGCCGCATCACGCGGCGCGCTTCATCCCATCGCGATCGACGGCGCGAACCGGTCAATAAACGTCCGGCACGATCATGTTGTCGGGCACCGGCCGGCGAATGTAATCCTCGTGATGCTCGCGCCGCGGCAGATCGATGCTCGGGCGCGGCACCTCGTGATACGGCACCTGGCCGAGCAGATGGTGAATGCAATTCAGCCGCGCGCGCTTCTTGTCGACGGCCTGCACGACCCACCACGGCGCCTCGGGAATATGCGTGCGCTGCAGCATCTCTTCCTTCGCGGCCGTATAAGCCTCCCAGCGACGGCGGCTTTCGAGGTCCATCGGGCTCAGCTTCCACTGCTTCAGCGGATCCGCGATCCGGCTCTGAAAGCGCATCTCCTGCTCGTGATCGGTGATCGAGAACCAGTACTTGACGATCTGGATCCCGCTGCGCACGAGCATCTTCTCGAACTCGGGCACCGACCGGAAAAATTCCTCGTACTCGTCGTCGGTACAGAAATTCATCACGCGTTCGACGCCCGCGCGGTTGTACCAACTGCGATCGAACAGCACGATCTCGCCGCCTGCCGGCAGATGCGCGACGTAGCGCTGAAAGTACCATTGCGTGCGCTCGCGGTTGTTCGGCGCGGGGAGCGCGGCGACGCGGCACACGCGCGGGTTCAGGCGCTGCGTGATGCGCTTGATCGCCCCGCCCTTGCCGGCCGCGTCGCGCCCCTCGAAAATGACGACGAGCCGGTGCCCGGTGTTCACCACCCAGTCCTGCAGCTTCACGAGTTCGCCCTGCAGGCGGAACAACTCGCGGAAATATTCCTTGCGCGCCTCGCGACGCTCGCGCGAGAACAGCAGGTCGTCGCCCTCGTCGAAGCGGCGGTCGTCGAGCTCCATCTCGAGCTCTTCGTCGTATGCGTCGACGAGATCCTCCTCGAAACGGCGCTGGCGTGTTTCCATCGAGCTCGTATCGGTACGGTCGTCGGTCTCGGTGCGGGTATCGTTGTCGCCCATGGGGCCTCCTTCCATCATTGACGCAGCCAAACTCGGCCATTATCCCAGTGTCGCGCGTCAAATTCATGAAAATAGGCGGCCGCGCCCGTCGGAAGCGGCATGCGGGCAGCCCGCCGGCCCGTCCGCGGTCCCGCCGGTTCGCCGCGTGTCAGTCGGGCGGCGGCAGCACGACCGTATCTTCCGGCCCGAGCACGCGCCCGTCCTGCGAACGCAACTCCAGCTTCCTGACCGGCAGCCCGGTTTTCCGGTCGACGAGCAACACGTGTGCCTCATCCGGTTCGAAGAAGAAATCCTCGCCCCACTGTCGCAGCGCGACGAGCAGCGGAAATAGCCCGCGCCCCTTCTCGGTCAGCACGTATTCGTGATGCGCGCCGCCGTCCGCGGCCGGCACGACGTCCATGATCCCGTGCGCGACCAGGTTGCGCAGACGCGCGGCGAGGATGTTCTTCGCGAGGCCGAGATTTTTCTGGAATTCGCCGAAGCGACGCAGCCCGTCGAATGCATCGCGGACGATCAGCAGCGACCACCAGTCGCCGATCGCGTCCAGCGGGCGGGCGACGCCGCAAAGGGAATCTTCGTGCGTGGTTCGTCTGTTCATCGGTGCATGCGGCGATGCCGTGGCCGGGATATGGGCTGAACGGCGGTCGGTTTCGTTGAATTGAACGGTTTCAATATAAAACCATATCATGAAAAGATCAATTCGAGGGGCCCGACTGCTTGGGATCGACGAACGGAACGATCGCTCTACCCGGTTTGGCACAACTATTCATACCGTTCCACGTAAGGAGTCAAGCATCGCAGCTTTCCATCGCGTGGTTCCACTCGACCGGCTCCGCACCTGATTACTGCCCTCTCGATTATTTGGTTGCAACTTGAAACCATATAGCCTACGCTTCGATTCAGTTTCAACTTGAAACCACTCGTCCGACTACCGAAGGAGCGTTCGATGATCCGGTCCGATGCCACGTTCGACGGCACCTTTCCATTCGCCCCGCATTTCGACGACACGTCCGGCTTCCGGATGCACTACGCGGACGAAGGCCCGCGCGACGGCGAAATCGTCCTGTGCCTGCATGGCGAGCCCACATGGGGTTATCTGTTTCGTCATCTGGTGACCGCGTTGAGCCCAACGTACCGCGTCGTCGTGCCCGACCACATGGGCTTCGGCAAAAGCGCGACGCCGCAGGACCGCAGCTACTGGCTGCAGGATCACATCGACAATCTCGAGCGTTTCGTGCTTGCGCGCGACCTCGATCGCATCACGCTCGTGATGCACGACTTCGGCGGCCCGGTCGGCATGGGGCTCGCCGCGCGGCATCCGGACCGGATCCGGCGCATCGTGTCGGCCAACGGCCCGACGCCGTTCGGTCAACCCGATCTCGGCGAGCGCGCGAGTGCAAACGGCCGCGATGCACCTTGGTTCCGGTGGATCATGCGCGCGGCGGCCGACGACACGCTCGAAACGGTGCTCGGACAGCTCGGCTTCAACATCCTGAGCACGCTGAAACTGAACGGCTTCGAGAACCACGCGATCATCACCGATACGTGGATCGCCGCATACGGCGCGCCGTTCGCGCAACCGGCCGACTGTCTCGGCGCGATCGGATGGGCGCGGGGGTACGCGGCCGGCGCGCATCGGTTCGAGGAACCCGACGCGGCGGCACTGCGCGCGATACGCGACAAACCCGCGCTCGCGATCTGGGGAGACGCCGACCGAACGCTCGGCGCCGAACACTTCCTGCCGCTCTTTACCGCACTGTTTCCGTCCGCGCCGATCGAGCGGCTGGCAGGCGTCGGGCACTACTGCTTCGAGGATGCGCCCGATGCCATTGCCGCGCGGATCGCGGAATTCCTCCGAACGACCGGCTAAAAAAATTCGGCAGCCGGATCGAACCACCGGCTGCCGAACGGCGCGCGCGGCCGCTGTCGCCGACGCGCACGCATCGTTTCACGTCAACGTCAACGTCAACGTCAACGTCAACGTCAACGAATGACCCGCGTCACGCCCCGCCCGCGCGGATCGGCCATCGCTTCCGGCGTCTTGCCGTCGATCTTGATGACCTGGATGTCGCCGCTGAAATCCTGACCCTTCAGCGTATAGCCGCGCGCCTCGATCTGCTTTGCGAGTTCGCCTTCGATCGGGTGGTACGGCTCCCAGAAGATCGTATTCGGCGGCAGCAGCTGGTGATGGAAACGCATCGCGCCAACGGCCTCCTTCAACGGCATCTTGAAGTCGTAGATGTTGTTGATCACCTGGAAGATCGACGTGAAGATGCGCGAGCCGCCCGGCGTGCCGATCACGAGCGACACCTTGCCGTCCTTGGTCATGATCGTCGGCGACATCGACGACAGCGGGCGCTTCTTCGGTTCGATCGCGTTCGCGTCGCTGCCGACCACGCCGAACATGTTCGCGACGCCCGGCTTCGCGGAGAAGTCGTCCATCTCGTCGTTCAGCACGATGCCCGTGCCGTCGGCGATCACGCCCGAGCCAAAATAGCCGTTGATCGTGTACGTGTTCGACACCGCGTTGCCCCACTTGTCGACCACCGAGAAGTGCGTCGTTTCGGCCTTCTCCGGCATCGTCGTGCCGAGGCCCGGCTGCACGCTCTTCGTATCCGACGGCTCCTTCGGGTTGACCTCGGCCGCGCGCTTCGCGATGTAGGCATCGTCGGTCAGTTGCGCGATGGGCACCTTGTAGAAGTCGGGATCGCCGAGATATTGCGCCCGATCGGCGAACACGCGCTTCTCGATTTCCGCGACGAGGTGGACGTACTGCGGCGAGTTGAGCTTCACGCCCTCGAAATCCTGCTTCAGGTCGGCCTTCATCTTCAGCAGTTGCACGAGACCGATGCCGCCCGAACTCGGGGGCGGCGCGGTGATCACGTCATAGCCGTTCCACTTCGCCTGCACCGGCTGGCGCCACACCGCACGGTATTGCGCGAGATCCTCGGTCGTGATCAGCCCGTTGCCGTCGCCGGTCTTCATCGACGCGGCGATCAGCTCGGCCGTCTTGCCCTTGTAGAAGCCTTCCGCGCCACCATCCGCGATGCGCGTCAGCACGTCGGCGAGATCGGGTTGCTTGAAGTTCACGCCGGCCTTCAGCCCGGAGAAGTACTTGTCGAAGTTGGTCTTGCCGCCGAACTCCTTCGATGCGTCGACGCCGCGTTGCGCCAGCTGCTCATCGACGACGAAGCCGTCGCGCGCATAGTGGATCGCCGGCGCGAGCACCTGCTTCCACTTCAGCTTGCCGAAGCGCTTCTGCGCTTCCCACATGCCCGCCACCGTGCCCGGCACGCCGACCGCCCGCGGGCCGTACAGGCTCATGCCCTTGACGACGTTGCCGTCCTTGTCGAGGTACATGTCCTTCGTCGCGGCGAGCGGCGCGCGCTCGCGATAATCGATGAAGTACGGCTTGCCGTCCTTGTAGATCGTCATGAAGCCGCCGCCGCCGATGTTGCCGGCTTCCGGGTACGTGACGGCGAGCGTGAACGCGATCGCGACGGCCGCGTCGATTGCGTTGCCGCCTTCCTTGAAGATCCGCTCCGCCGCATCCGCGCTGTACTTGTCGGCCACCGCCACCGCGGAGCTCGTCAGGACCGCGGGCTGCGGCCCTTTCGCGTAGGCGGGCGCGTTCGGCAGGAAGCCGATGCCGGCCACCGTCGCGAGCACGGCGGCGGATGATTTGAAGCGATTCAGCGTAGTCATTGCATGTCCCCCATGTGGATCTCGTTCAGGCACGACGAGCACCTGATCCGTGGATGGCCGCTGGCGCGCCGGCGGCCATATGCCGGCTTCGTAGTATAGGGGGACAAAAAGGGTCGAACACGCGGCGGAGGCGAAAGCGTGCCGATCGTGTACGCGCGGTCACGTTGCGGCGCCGCGACGCGCACGAGGATCGCTTGACCTCGCGCGGCGGGCGCCATCGCGCAACGCACAAAACCGAAAGTTGCGAACCGTGGGGCAGCCCCCGCAGCGCGAGCAAAAAAATCCGCGAACGAGCCGCCCGCGGCACAGGCCGATCTGCGAAGATAGCGCCCCGTTTGCGCGCCGCATCATCGTTTCGTGCATGCGCCGCTTCACGTTTCCTCGTCTCGCTCCCTATGGCATCACACAATGCGCATCACGCGTCCGGCTTCGCGGCCGGCGTCGCCGCCGCCGTCCTCGTCGCCCAAACCGGCGCAACCGGCCCCTGGCATTCGGGCATGCTCGCCGCGTTCGCGGCGGGCGTCGCGGGCGGCACCGCGCCCGACTGGCTCGAAGTCGCATGGTGGAGCCGCAAGCGCCGCCTGTGGATCACGCATCGCACCATCACGCACTGGGGCATCGGCTGGCTCGCGCTGCTCGCGCTCGGATGGCACGGGCTCATCCATCATCCGCATCCGCTTTGGGCCGCGCCGCTGTTCGGCTTCGCCTGCGGCGGCGTGATGCATCTGCTCGCCGACTGGCCCAATCCGCTCGGCGTACCGTGGATCTGGCGGCGCCACTCGCTCAACCTGTGGAACAGCGGGCATTGCGACCTGATCGTGGTGGCCGCCGCCTGGGGCGGCACGCTGTGGCTCGCGCAGTCGCTGTGGTCGCGTGCGCCGCTGATCGAACACTGGCTCGGCTGGCTGCATCGCGTCTAGTTGCAATTCGACACAATTCCGCACGCGATCGGCATGCCGACGGGCATGCAACTTTCCGTCCATTGAAAGCGCGGGGCAGGCCCCCATCTGAGTGCGAATCGCCGGCACGCACGCCCGGCACGCATGCGCGACGTCTGGCACACTGACGATTCGATTCGCGTGCGATACATCCGCACGCTCGCACCCCATTTCAACGCTCCGATGGACGTCACTGCTACCCGCCCAGCTACCCGCGCGATCGACGTGTTCCACCCGGCCGTCGCCGCGTGGTTCCGGCGCACGTTCGCCGCGCCGACCGGCGCGCAGGCGCTCGCGTGGCCGCACATCAAGGCTGGCCGCTCCACGCTCGTCGCCGCGCCGACGGGTTCCGGCAAGACGCTCACCGCATTCCTGTGCGCGCTCGACGATCTGGTGCGCGATGCGCTGGCGCACGACGGTACGCTGCCCGACGCGACGCTGGTCGTCTACGTCTCGCCGCTGAAGGCGCTGTCGAACGACATCCACGTGAACCTCGATGCGCCGCTCGCCGGCATCGCCGAATCGCTCGCGCAACTCGGCTTGCCGGTGCCGGCGATCCGCACCGCGGTGCGCACCGGCGACACGACGCAGGCCGAGCGCGCCGCGCTGCGCAAGCGCGCGCCGCACATCCTCGTCACGACGCCCGAATCGCTGTACGTGCTGCTGTCGTCCACATCGGGGCGGCAGATGCTGTCGAACGTGCGCTCGGTCATCGTCGACGAAATCCATGCGCTCGCCTCGTCCAAGCGCGGCAGCCATCTCGCGCTGTCGCTCGAACGCCTCGACGCGCTGACCGGGCGCGCGCTGCCGCGCATCGGGCTGTCGGCCACGCAAAAGCCGATCGACGCGGTCGCGCGCTTCCTCGTCGGCGGCCCGGCCGACGCGCCGCGCGACTGCACGATCGTCGACACCGGCCACACCCGCGAGCGCGATCTCGCGCTCGAACTGCCGAACGTGCCGCTCGAACCGGTGATGGCGACCGACGTGTGGGAACAGGTATACGACCGCATCGCCGGCCTCGCGGCCGCGCATCGTACGACGCTGGTGTTCGTCAACACGCGGCGCACCGCCGAGCGCATGGCGCGCCATCTCGCCGACCGGCTCGGCAAGGACGCGATCGCCGCGCATCACGGCAGTCTGGCGAAGGAGCACCGCTTCGACGCCGAGCAGCGCCTGAAACGCGGCGAACTGAAACTGCTCGTCGCGACCGCGTCGCTCGAACTCGGCATCGACATCGGCGACGTCGATCTCGTCTGCCAGGTCGGCTCGCCGCGCGGCATCGCGCCGTTCCTGCAGCGCGTCGGCCGCTCGGGACACCATGTCGGCGGCGTGCCGAAGGGGCGCCTGTTTCCGCTGTCGCGCGACGAGCTGGTCGAATGCGCGGCGCTGCTCGACTGCGTGCAACGCGGCGAACTCGATGCGCTGCGAATTCCCGAAGCGCCGCTCGACGTGCTCGCGCAGCAGATCGTCGCCGAAGTCGCGTGCGCGGAATGGCAGGAAGACGCGCTGTACGCGAGCTTCACGCGCGCCGCGCCGTACTCGCGGCTGACGCGCGAACGCTTCGACGAAGTGATGACGATGCTCGCCGAGGGCTTCACGAGCCGCCGCGGCGTACGCGGCGCGTACCTGCACCGCGACGTGGTCGGCGGCACCGTGCGCGGCCGCCGCAATGCGATGATGACCGCGACCACCTCCGGCGGCACGATCCCCGACATGGCCGACTACGCGGTGCTGCTCGAACCGCAGGGCATTCAGGTCGGCACCGTCAACGAGGATTTCGCGATCGAGAGCCTGGCCGGCGACGTGTTCCAGCTCGGCAACCAGTCGTACCGGATCATTCGCGTGGAAACGGGCCGCGTGCGCGTCGAGGATGCGCAAGGTCAGTCGCCGAGCATTCCGTTCTGGCTCGGCGAGGGGCTCGGGCGCAGCGACGAGCTGTCGGCGGCGGTCGGCCGGCTGCGCGCGCGGCTCGACGGGCTGTTCGCGGACGGCGAGCGCCAGGCCGACACCGCCGGGCGCAAGCGCGCCGGCGACCACGCGGTGAGCAATGCGGAAACGGAAGCCGACGCAACAGCCGCAACCGCCACCGCGCTCGCCCCCGCCGAAAGCCGCCTCGCGCCCGCGTTGCACTGGCTCGTCGACGATATCCACTTGACGCCCGACGCCGCGCGCCAGATCGCCGACTACCTCGCGCGCACCCGCGCGGCGCTCGGCGCATTGCCGACGCAGGACACGCTCGTGATGGAGCGTTTCTTCGACGAATCGGGCGGCATGCAGCTCGTGATCCATTCGCCGTTCGGCAGCCGGATCAACCGTGCATGGGGGCTCGCGCTGCGCAAGCGCTTCTGTCGCAACTTCAACTTCGAACTCCAGGCAGCCGCCACCGACGACGCGATCATCCTGTCGCTGTCGCTCGCGCACAGCTTCGCGCTCGACGAAGTATGGCGCTACCTGCGTTCGGCCAGCGCCGAGCATGTGCTGATCCAGGCGCTGCTCGACGCGCCGATGTTCGGCGTGCGCTGGCGCTGGAACGCGACCACCGCGCTCGCGCTGCCGCGTTTCACCGGCGGCAAGCGCACCGCGCCGCAATTGCAGCGCATGAAGAGCGACGATCTGCTCGCGACGGTGTTCCCCGATCAGGTCGCGTGCCTCGAGAACGTCGTCGGCGAACGCGAGATTCCGCATCATCCGCTCGTCGACCAGACGCTCGACGATTGCCTGCACGACGCGATGGACACCGACGGCTGGCTTGCACTGCTGCGCCGGATCGAAAGCGGCGCGATCGAGCTCGTCGCGCGCGACTTGCCCGCGCCGTCGCCGCTCGCGGCCGAGATCCTGAACGCGAAGCCCTACGCGTTCCTCGACGATGCGCCGCTCGAGGAGCGCCGCACGCAGGCCGTGCAGTCGCGCCGCTGGAGCGACCCCGAATCGGCCGACGATCTCGGCGCGCTCGACGCCGACGCGATCGCCGCGGTGCGCGACGAAGCGTGGCCGCTCGTGCGCGACGCCGACGAAATGCACGATGCGCTGCTCACGCTCGCCTGCGTCGCCGACAGCGAGGCGCACGCCCACGCCGGCTGGCCCGAGCGACTCGCGGAACTCGCGGAACGCCGCCGCGCGACGAAACTCGCGACGCCGGGCGGCGCCGCGCTGTGGGTGCCGGTCGAGCGGCTCGTGTGCCTGCGCGCGTTGCATCCCGACGCCCGCGTGACACCGGCGCTCAAGGTGCCGGCCGCATGCGCGCAGCCGTGGGAAGCCGATGCGGCGCTCGTCGACGTGATCCGCGCCCGGCTCACCGGCTTCGGGCCGCTGACGCTCGATGCGATCGCCGCGCCGCTCGGCCTGCCGCCCGCGTCGATCGCGACGGCGCTCGCGGCGCTGGAGCGCGAAGGCTACGTGATGCGCGGCCGCTTCACGCCGGGCGCAACGACCGACGAATGGTGCGAACGTCACCTGCTCGCGCGCATTCATCGCTATACGGTGAAGCGGCTGCGGCGCGAGATCGAGCCGGTCGAGCGCGCCGATTTCATGCGCTTCCTGTTCCACTGGCAGCATCTGACGCCCGACACGCGCGGCACCGGCCGCGACGCGCTGGCCGCCGTGGTCGAACAGCTCGAAGGCTACGAGGCCGCGGCGAGCGCCTGGGAAGACGCGCTGCTGCCCGCGCGGCTCACCGACTACACGGCGGGCGGCCTCGACGAGCTGTGCCGCTCGGGCAAGCTGGTGTGGACCCGTATCGGCGTGCCGGCGCGCGCGGCCGGCACGCCCGTGAAGACGACGCCGATCGTGCTGTTGCCGCGCCGCCATCTTTCCGCGTGGCAGGCGCTACGCGATCCCGATGCGCAGCCGGCGCTGTCCGCACGCGCCGCACAGGTGCGCGACGCGCTCGCCGCCCACGGCGCGATGTTCTTCGACGCATTGCTCGACGACCTGCACATGCTGCCCGTCGAGCTCGAACAGGCGCTCGGCGAACTCGTGTCGGCCGGCCTCGTGAATGCGGACAGTTACGCGGGCCTGCGCGCGCTGCTCAAGCCGGCCGTCAAGCGCAGCGCGACCTATGCACCACGTACGCGACGCGGCGGTGCGCTGATCGGCGGGATGGACGACGCCGGCCGCTGGGCGCTCGTGCAGCGTCAGGCAGCGCCGGACGACGACACGCCCGCACCGAAACGCGGCCCCGCCACGACCGATCCCGACGCGCTCGAACACATCGCGTGGACGCTGCTGCGCCGCTACGGCGTCGTGTTCTGGCGGCTGCTCGAACGCGAAGCCGACTGGCTGCCGAGCTGGCGCGAACTCGTGCGCGTGCTGCAGCGCCTCGAAGCACGCGGCGAGATTCGCGGCGGTCGCTTCGTCGCCGGGCTCGCGGGCGAGCAGTTCGCGCTGCCCGAGGCCATCCCGATCCTGCGCGAACTGCGGCGGCAACCGGGCGATGGGCAGTACGTATGCGTGACGGGCGCCGACCCGCTGAATCTCGCCGGCACGCTGCTGCCCGGCGACAAGGTGCCGGCGCTGGCCGGCAATCGCGTGCTGTTCCGCGACGGCGTGCCGGTCGCATCGCTCGTGGCGGGGTCGTTCCATTACGCGCCCGAACTGTCGCCTGCCGCGCGCGAGGACGCGCGCCTGCGGCTCGCACGTTCCTGCTGACATCGGCTGACACGCACACGGCACACGACTACTGATCGCCGGGCCGCGCGGACGCCATCGTTCGGGTAGCATCGAATGATCGACCGCGCGGGCTCACGCGCCTCGTCTACACAAAACAAGACTTCCGGAGACTGCCGCTCATGCCTTCGCATGCCGATTCGCCCGCTGCCGATCACGCGGGTTCGCTGACCATTTTCCAGGGCGCCGCGCTCTATATCGGCGCGGTGCTCGGCACCGGCGTAATCGCGCTGCCCGCGCTCGCCGCCGAAGTCGCCGGGCCGGCCTCGCTACTCGCATGGGCCGCGCTCGTCGTGCTGTCCGGGCCGCTCGCGGCCACCTTCGCCGCACTCGGCGCCCGCTATCCCGATGCGGGCGGCGTGTCCACCTACGCGCGGCGCGCATTCGGCCCGAAGGCCGCGGCCATCGTCGGCTGGTGCTTCTATTTCGCGGTGCCGGCCGGCGCGCCGGCCGCCGCGATGTTCGGCGGCGCATACGTCGCGGCCGTCACGGGCGGCGGACACACGACGGTCATCGTCACGGCCGCCGCGCTGATCGCGACCGTGTCGGCCGCGAACGCGTTCGGAGTCACCGTGTCGGGCCGCATGCAACTGGTGTTGTCGGCGCTGCTCGTCGCGCTGCTGCTTGCCGCGGTGCTTGCGTCCGCGCCGCATGCCCGCACCGCGAACCTGCATCCGTTCGCCCCGCACGGCTGGCTCGCGGTCGGCGAGGCCGCCGCGCTGCTCGTGTGGAGTTTCGCCGGCTGGGAAGCGATCACGCATCTCGCGGCCGAGTTCCGCCGGCCCGCGCACGACATGCCGCGCTCGGCCGGCATCGCGGTCGTGGTCGTCGGGTTCCTGTATCTGTCGGTCGCCGCCGCGAGCGTGATGGTGCTTGGGCCTTCCGCGGGTGCGTCGGGCGCGCCGCTCGCCGAACTGATCGCAGGCGGCATCGGCGGCCATGCGCAGGTGCTGGCCGCCGCCGCCGCGCTGCTGCTCACGCTCGGCACGATGAACGCGTATTTCGCCGGCGCGGCAAAACTCGGCGCGGCGCTGGGGCGCGACGGCGCACTGCCCGCCTGGCTCGCGCAGGGCAGCCAGGTCGGCGGCGTGCCGCGCCGCAGCCTCGGCGTGATCGCGGTGCTCGCGGCCATCGCGTTGGCCGCCACGGCGCTGTCGGAAGTCGGACCGAAGCCGCTCGTGCTCGTGACGTCCGGATGTTTCGTGATGGTGTACGGGCTCGGCGCGGCGGCTGCGCTGAAGCTGCTGCCGCGTGGCGGCATCGCGTATCGCTGCGCGTGGATTTCGCTGATTGCGGTCGCCGGGCTGTTCGTGACGACCGGATGGTATTTCCTGTGCCCGC
Source organism: Burkholderia sp. BCC1208 (assembly GCF_902833095.1). Taxonomy (NCBI): domain Bacteria; kingdom Pseudomonadati; phylum Pseudomonadota; class Betaproteobacteria; order Burkholderiales; family Burkholderiaceae; genus Burkholderia; species Burkholderia sp. BCC1208. The sequence continues at coordinate 112,742 of NZ_CADFDY010000002.1, forward strand.
TGCTGCTCGCGGGCGGCGCACTGGTTTATCTGCAGGTGACCGGCCCGCGTCAATGACCGGGCATGCGCCGGCTGCCCAACGCCCGCCTGCTCGCCGCGCCCATCGCGCGAACAATCACGTCGGTCGGGCCGTGCGCCGTTCGTTCGCGTCGGTCAGGCCGGCACCAGCTCGAAGCTGAGCCGTTTGCCGAGCGCGGCGGCCGCGCTCGCGAGCGTCGCCAGCGTGAGGCTCGTGTCGGTTTCGTCGAGCAGACGGTTGAGTGCGGCGCGGCTGGTTTTCATCCGCGCGGCCATCGCCGTTTTCGTGATGTGCTGCGCCTTCATTTCCTGCCCGATCTGCCACGCGATCACGCGCTTGATCGCGGTGGCGGTGGCCGCTTCGAGATTGCCGTCCGCTTCGAGGAAGGCGTCGAAATCGCTGCCGATATGCGGATTGTTCGTGGTCGTCATGTCGTACTCCAGGTGCATGGCGTTGCCGGCTGCCCGACCGTCGGAGACGGTGCATTCCGGCGCAACCGGGGAATTCAGATGGCGTGCGTCAGCGCTTTCAGGCGTGCGACGGTGACGTCGAGATCGTCCGACGGCGTGGCCCGCGACTGTTTGAAGAAGCCGTGCAGCAGCACCATCGTGTCGCCGACGACCGTGAACAGCACGCGCGCGCTTCGCCCCGGCACCATCACGCGGATGTCCCACAGATCCCTCGCCATCTTCCGGACCAGCGGCATGCCGAGCGGCCAGCCGAGTTGAACGGTCTTGATCTCTTCGCCGATCGCCCTTCGCTCCACTTGCCCGAGCGCGTTGAGCCATTCGCGCACCGGCTCGTGGCCGCGGGCCGTGCGGAAGAACCGCACGCCGAGCGTGACCTGAATCTGCTGTCTCGCCATCGTCTTGTCGTCCATCGTATCAAAAACGGTACGATATGCCAAGCACCCCGACGGCGGCTACTGACCGGATGGCCAATCCTGCGGCAAGGAAGGAGATCGAGCCCGGCGCATTGCCGGGCCGGTGGCCCGGTGGATCAATGCTTGCCGCGAGCGGGCTTGCGTGCCGCGCGGGGCGCCCGGTGCGGGCGCGCATCGCCGAACCGCGATCGCGCGATGTCGCGCACCGCGTCGATCAGCGTCCGCGCGACCGGCGACGGCTGCGCATCGGTACGCAGCACGAGGCCGACCGGCTCGTCGGTGCCCGCCGACGGCAGCGGCAGGCGCGCCAGCGCACCGGCCGACAGATCGTATTCGGCTGCGTAGAGCGGCACGAACCAGACCGCGTCGTTCTCGAGTGCGAGCGCGCGCGCGACCGATACCGACAGCACCTCGATGAACGAATCGAGCGGCGGCGCGCCGCATGCGCCGAGCAACTGCTCGGCCGACTGGCGAATCAACGTGCCGAACGGCGGCAGCACGACCGGATAGCGCGCCAGCTCGGCGGCCGGCGCCGCGCTCGCGAGCAGCGGATGCCCGGCGCGCACGACCGCGACGAGCGGCTCGTTGTACAACTGCTCGAACGCGAGCCCGATCATCCGTTCCGGCTCCGACAGCCGGCCGATCGCGCATTCGATCGCCCCGGCTTTCAGACGCTCGAGCAACTCGGCGTTCGCGGCCGTCGCGATCCGCACGACGATGCGCGGCCAGCGTGCGCTCAGCGCCTTCATCACGGCCGGCGCGAGCGAGGCCGCGACGGTCGGGAGCATGCCGATTTCCAGCGTCGCGGCGGCGGCCCCGCCCTCGCGCGCCAGCAGCCCGACGCCCTGCCGCAGCGCCAGCACGCACGCATTCGCGTGCGGCATGAACAGTTGCGCTTCGCGGGTGGGCTGCGCGCCGTGCCGGCCGCGCTCGAACAGCTTCACGCCGAGGATCGCCTCCAGCTCGGCGATCGTCTTCGACACGGCCGGTTGCGTGATCGACAGGCTTTCGGCCGCCTTCTGCACGCCGCCCAGCTGCGCGACCGCGAGAAAGCACTGCAGGTGCCGGAATTTGACACGGCCGTCAGCGATACGGTTATTCATAACGGGTGGTTATGCGAATGACGATGGATCGCCATTTTGCATAACTTTCCGGAAAGCCCCAAGCGTTCGGGACGGCGTCATCCATGGCGCCGCAGCGCGTGGAATCCCGTCGGCTCCCAGATCCGTTTCGCGATCAGCAGGGCCGTGCCGTGCTTCTGCCCGAGCGGCGCGGACGACGACTCCGCATGCAGCGCCGCGGCCTTGCTGCTCAGCCGCCGCAGTTCCTGTTCGAGCTCCGCGGCGGCCGCATCCGTCAGCATCCCCTGCAGGAACGTCATCGTTTCGCCCGGGCCGTCGAAGCGGCTGCCGAGAAAATCGTCGAGCACGTGCGCATGGAAGTAGCGGCGAATCGGGCCACCCGGCAGCCAGTCGAAATCGCGCGCCACGCGTACGCGAATCCGGTCGCCGGGCAGCAGCGCGATCACGTTCATCCGGTCGAGCATCAGCAGATATTTCACGCATTCGGCCTGCGTGAGGCGATAGGCCGACACGATGTCCTGCACGGTCCAGTAGTTGATCGCGCAGACGGCGACCAGCAGCAGCTTCTCGTCCGACACGAGCAACGCCTCCTGCGGCTCGGTCAGCACGCGCAGGCGCGGCGCGGACGCCGATGCTTCCTGCACGAGCTCGGCGAGCGTATAGCCGAGCAGTTGCGCGATCTCCGCGACGCGCTCCAGCGTGAAGCGGCCGCTCGCGAACAGCCGCTTCACGCTCGTCTCGGAGACGTCGAGCGCCCGCGCGACGTCCCGATAAGTCATCCCCTGCGCCTTCAGCTGGCGCTTCAGCGTTTCGATGAGTTGGGCGGTTTCGGTCATGTTGGTATCGAAAAATGATGCTCACGGTCGGATATTAGGCTACTCATGCATCCACATCAGCACTTTTGGATACTTGTCTGCATAATCCGCTCCGTCCTGTCATGCAACGACGGAGCCGAAATGACCGCCCGAATCGACACAGCCGCCTGCGAACCGCACCACGCCGCACCGCGCGATGCCCGCGACACCGATCGCACGATGCCGCTCGCCACCGTGCGCTCGCTCGCCGCTTGCGCACATGTCGGCGATCTCGTGTTCATCCGCGTGCCGGCCGGCGCACCGGATGTCTCGACGGGCGCGCCCGGCACGTGGGCCAACCGTTTCGGCATCGTCGTCGATACGTCGGGCGACGAACCGGTGATCGCCGAATCCGCCGTGTTCGCATGGACGAGGCTCACGCTGCTGTCGCGCTTCGTCGCCCGTACCGACGGCGGACGCATCGCACTGGCGCGCCGCGTCGCGGCGGCGTCGGCCGATGCGCAGCGCCACGTCCATGCGCTGGCCGAACGGCGAATCGATGCGCTGCTCGGCAGTCGCTTCAACCTGCGCGCGCGGCGCGGCTTCTGCGCGCAGTACGTGACCGAGGTGCTCGGCGCCGGCCACGCGACGACACCGTCGGCCCTGCTGCGCGGCGGCACGCTGGCGCTCGAATTCGACGGGATCGTGTTCGATCCCCGCCACCCATGACGACGGGCACGCTCCGGGAGACCGGATAACAACGAGAACGAAAGACAAAAAACAGCGACGGGCTGGCTGGAGGGCCGTGCACGGGGTCGTCACCGACGACGCGAAGCCCGATCGCTTTTTCCGCCGGACAGGCTGCCTGTCCGGCGGAATTTTCATTATCGGGGCGAACATAACGAACAGTTATGCGATTCGCGAAAAAAGGTCATTTTGCATAACTTTCCGGATTGGTTAAAGTCGTGACCATCCCCTTCGCGAAATACCTATCAGGAGACGCCCGATGGATTCCCCCACGATCCTCACGCCGCGCGACTGGCCGTCGCATCCGGCCTATGTCCACCCCGAGTACCGTTCGTCGGTGAAGCGCGGCCCGACCCGCCCGCTGATCCCGCTGAAGGAGAAGCTGCGCGACCAGTACGCGCCCGTCTACGGCGCGGAAGATCTCGGCGCGCTCGATCACGATCTGACGAAGAACGCCGTGAAGAACGGCGAGCCGCTGGGCGAGCGAATGGTCGTCACCGGCCGCGTGCTCGACGAAGGCGGCAAGCCCGTGCGCAACACGCTCGTCGAGGTGTGGCAGGCCAACGCGGCCGGCCGCTACGTGCACAAGGTCGACCAGCACGACGCGCCGCTCGACCCGAACTTCCTTGGCGCCGGCCGCTGCCTGACGGACGACGAAGGCCGCTACCGCTTCCTGACGATCAAGCCCGGCGCGTATCCGTGGGGCAACCACCCGAACGCGTGGCGCCCGAATCACATCCACTTCTCGCTGTTCGGCGATTACTTCGGCTCCCGTCTCGTCACGCAGATGTACTTCCCCGGCGATCCGCTGCTCGCGTACGACCCGATCTTCCAGGGCACGCCGGAAGCCGCGCGCGATCGCCTGATCTCGCGCTTCTCGATGGACATCACCGAAGAAGGCTATGCGCTCGGCTACGAATTCGACATCGTGCTGCGCGGCCGCGACGCCACCCCGATGGAGCGCTGAACCATGACGACGCTGAAGCAAACCCCTTCGCAGACGGTCGGCCCGTACTTCGCGTACGGCCTGTGCCCGCAGCAATACGATTACGACCTGAAAAGCCTGTTCACGCCGACGATCGCCGCGGCGCACGCCGAAGGCGAGCATGTGCTGCTGGTCGGGCAGGTATTCGACGGCGACGGCAACGTCGTTGGCGACGCGGTACTCGAATTCACGCAAGTGGACGGCGCGGGCCGCTACCCCGCGTCGCGCGACGACATCGCGAAATCCGGCTTCACGGGCTTCGCGCGGGTCGGCACGGGCACCGACCCGCAGCAGCGCTTCGTCGTCGAGACGGTGAAGCCGGGCCGCCTCGCCGCCGACGAGGCCCCGCACATCAACGTGACCGTGATGATGCGCGGCATCCTCACCCACGCATTCACCCGCGTGTACTTCGACGACGAAGCCGCCGCGAACGCGGTCGACCCCGTGCTGAACGCCGTGCCGGCCGAGCGCCGCGCGACGCTCGTCGCGAAACGCGACGCGCAGCCGGGCCGCCCGGTCGTGTACCGCTTCGACATCCGCATGCAGGGGCCGGAAGAAACCGTGTTCTTCGACGTTTGACGCATGCGCCGGCGCTGGCCGGCGCCGGGTGCAACCGCACCGCCGTGTGGCGCGATACCGACGGGCATCGCGCCACACGTCGTTTTTGAGGCACCGTCGCCATCATTCGATGGTGCGCCGCATCGTGATCAACGAGGCTGCGGATGCTCGTCCGCATCGGCTTCCCGCCCCGATATCGAACGCGTCATCGAAACGCGTGCTGCGAAAGCACATCAATCGGGGGGCCGACACGATATCGTTTGCGCGTTATGCGGCGTATGCTTCGTTATCCACAATGAGCCGACAGGATTGAATCGGACGAGGCAACAATGACATGAATCATGCGCGACGTTGCCCGACAGGCGGCCCGCGCATTTTTCAGACGGAGTGCCTTTAAACGCGTCCGGCCGAAGGTGGCGGGCGCGTATTTTTTTGCGCGACGGCTCGCGTACGGGCGCGGCCTGCGCCGGGCCTTGGCGCCTAGCGGCGCATTTCCAGATACCGGCTCGGCGTGTCGCCCAGAATGCGGCGAAACGCCGACGTGAACGCACTCGCGCTCGCGTAGCCGAGATCGAGCGCCACGCGCGTCACCGGCTGCCCGTCGGTCAGGCGGGAAATCGCGGCGAGCATGCACACCTGCTGGCGCCATGCGGCGAAACTCACGCCCGTCTGCGCGCGAAACTGTCGCGTGAACGTGCGCCGGCTCACGCCCGCGTCGGCCGCGACCCGGTCGAGATCGGCGTCGATCGACGGGGCCGCGAACAGGTGCCGGCACACTTTCGCCAGCCGTGCATCGGCCGGCAGCGGCGCATGCAGCGACAGGCGCGGCATCGTCGCGATTTCCGCGACCAGCAGATCCATCAGCTTGCCCGCGCGGCCGTCGACGTCGTACATGGCCGGCAGGTCGACCGCATCGTCGAGCAGCTGCCGCAGCAGCGGCGACACGCCATACACGCCGCACTGGGTCGGCAGCCCGGCCGCCTGCGCGGCGTCGATGGACACGAACGCGTTGAGCATCGTGACCGGCCCGGTCGTCGTCAGTTCGTGCCGCACGCCGGCCGGCACCCAGCACGCGCGCTGCGGCGGCACCAGCCAGCGGCCGTGCGGCGTGGACACGCTGATCGTGCCGCGCGACGCGAAGGCGAATTGCCCGCGCACGTGCGCGTGATCCGGAAACGTCGTGCCCGCCGCGAAGTCGTTGGCGAGCACGACCACGCTCCGGGGAATGTGTTCGTAGGGATCCAGCAGCGTATTTCTCAAGGCCCGAATTCCATCATCAATGACCCGCTATCGAAGGCGGCCCGCCCCGCCGCGATCGGCGGGCCGGCCACGCGCCGGCGGCATCGCGCGGCGCGCGTCACCGCAACATGAACGACATCGCCGACAGGCTGTTCAGCGTGCGCACCGCATGCTCGACCGACGGCCCGTCGAAACGCAGCGTCACCGCGTCGACGCGCTCGAGCGACGGCAGCACGCAGAACAGGTCGGCGAGCGCGGCCGTCTGCACGCGCAGCGTGCAAGCGGCCGGCGCGGGACGATGAGCGCCCGCGCGCCGGCCGGACGACAGCGCATGCGCGACCGTCTCCCGTGCGGCGGCCGCGATGCGCGCGCACGACGCGGACGGCGTGAGCGTCTCGCCGCTCGACGCGCCGCCGGCCGTCTTGACCGTCTCGAAACGCGCGTCCGGAAACAGCGGCTGCGTTTCCTCGGCGAATACGTCGTCGCCCGTCGCCAGCGCGACATGCGCGCCGTATTCGCGCGCCAGCGCACCGTACAGCCCGGCTTCGCCGAGCTCGACGCCGTTCAGCCACACCTGCGTGAACGCAAAGCTGTTGATCGTGTGCGCGAGCACGCCGCGTGTCTGCGATTTCGCGTGATAGCCGATCATGAATACGAGATCGGGCTGCTGTTCGAGGCCCGCCATCATTCCGAGCGTACGCGGCTTGCCGAGCACGACGCGCGCCCGCGCATCGAGCCCGTCGGGCAGCAGGTTGCGATAGCCGCCATGCGAATCGTTGACCCAGACGGCCTGCGCGCCGCCGGCAAACGCGCCTTCGATCGCCGCGTTCGCCTCGGCGGTCATCCAGCGGCGCGCCCGCTCGTATTCCGGATTGCCGGCGCGCGTCTGCTCGGTGGCGAATACGCCGGCGACACCCTCGATGTCGGTTGAAATCAGGATCTTCATGACAGGATCGAACGTCCTTCGTTGTCTTCGTTGAACCACCGGTCGAGATCGGGCACCTCGTCGCGCAGCGATTGCCGCGCGTGGCCGTCGCGCCCGGCGACCGTTACCGCCTGCAGCAACGCGTCGGCGATCGCATGCTCGACGCTTTCGGCCGCGGCCATGAACAGCGGATCGAGCGCCGCATCGGCCACGAGGGCCGGCAGCGCGATCGTCGATGCGTCGTGCGCGATCGTGTAGGCGGTCGAGAAGGCGAGCGCGATGTCGCCGCTGCCATGCCCGTACACGGAGCCCGTGCGGGCCAGCCCCGCCGCCGCGCGGCGCGCGAGCCGCGACAGTTGTCGGGCGTCGAGCGGCGCATCGGTGGCCAGCAACAGGATGATCGAGCCCTGCTCGGGCGGCGCCGGTTGAGCGGCTTCGGCCGCGCGCCGCTGCGCGACGATGCGCCCGAGCGGCACGCCGCCGAGCGTCAGCATCGGCAGCCGGCCGAAATTCGCGAGCACGAGCGCGCCCACCGTATAGGGCCGGCCGGCCGCGACGGCCACGCGCGATGCGGAACCGATCCCGCCTTTCAGGTCGAAGCACGACATCCCGCGCCCGGCGCCCACCGCGCCGCGTGCGACGTCCCGCGACGCCGCGCGGCATGCGTCGTCGTAATGCGCGCCGGTGACCGCGAATGCCTGGATATCGTTCAGGTAACCGTCGTTGCACTCGAACACGAGCGGATTGACGGTCGACCAGTCGCGGCCGATCCGCGGATTCGCCGCGATCGCCGCACGGATCTGCGCGTGGGCGACCGCGCCGACGCCGAACGTATTGGTCAGCGCGATCGGCGTATCGAGCGTGCCGAGCTCGTCGACCTGCACGAGCCCGACGCTCTTGCCGAAGCCGTTGATCACGGCCGCCCCCGCCGGCACCTTGCTGCGGTACACGTCGCCCGGATGCGGCTTCACGACGGTCACGCCCGTCTGCACGTTGCCGGCATCGAGCGTGCAATGGCCGACCGTCACGCCCGGCACGTCGGCGATCGTGCCGCGCGGCCCGGCCGGCAGCGTCGCCGTCCACATCGGTGCAGCCCGCATCAACGGCGCTCCAGCTTCGGGTCGAGCGCGTCGCGCAGCCCGTCGCCGAGCAGGTTGAACGCTAGGACGGTCAGGAAGATCGCGAGGCTCGGGAACACCGCGATGTGCGGCGCCGTCACCATGTCCGCGCGCGCCTCGTTGAGCATCGCGCCCCACTCCGGCGTCGGCGGCTGCGCGCCGAGCCCGAGGAACGACAGGCTCGCGGCGGTGATGATCGACGTGCCGATCCGCATCGTGAAGTAGACGACGACGGACGACACGGTGCCCGGCAGGATGTGCCGCATGATGATCGTCCAGTCGGATGCGCCGATGCTGCGCGCGGCCTCGACGTAGGTCATGTGCTTGAGCATCAGCGTGTTGCCGCGCACGAGCCGCGCGAACGCCGGGATGCTGAAGATCGCGACCGCGCAGATCACGTTGATCATCCCGTTGCCGAGGATCGCGACCACGCCGATCGCGAGCAGGATGCCCGGGAACGCGAACAGCACGTCGGCGATGCGCATCGTGATGCGGTCCCACCAGCCTTCGTAGTAGCCGGCGAGCAGCCCGAAGAACGTGCCGATCACCGCGCCGAGCGCGACCGAGAAGAAGCCGGCCGCGAGCGAAATGCGCGTGCCTGCGATGATCCGGCTGAAGATGTCGCGGCCGAGCGAATCGACGCCGAACCAGTGCACGGCCGACGGCCCCGCGTTCAGCGCGTCGTAGTCGAAATAGTTCTCCGGATCGAACGGCACGATGTGCGGGCCGACGAAGGCGAGCACCACGAGCGCCAGCACGAAGCCGCCCGCGACGAGCGCGACGGTCTGCTTGCGGAACTTGCGCCAGAATTCGCGCCACGGCGTGCGGATCGCGGTCGGTGCGGCCGGCGCCGCGGGCTGGACAGTCGCGTTCATGCGCCCCTCACTTGAACCGGATGGTCGGGTTGATGACCGCGTACAGCACGTCGACGGTCAGGTTGATCAGGATGAATTCCAGCGAGAACAGCAGCACGATCGCCTGGATCACCGGGTAGTCGCGCATCGTCACCGCGTCGACGAGCAGGCGCCCGAGCCCCGGCCAGTTGAACACGACCTCGACGACGATCGAGCCGCCGAGCAGAAAGCCGAACTGCAGCCCCATCATCGTGACGACCGGGATCATCGCGTTGCGCAGGCAGTGCTTGAGCACGACCATCGGCTCGTGCACGCCCTTCGCGCGCGCGGTGCGCACGAAGTCCTCGTTCAGCACCTCGACGAACGACGCGCGCGTGAAGCGCGCCATCACGGCCGCGACCGCGGCGCCGAGCGTCAGCGACGGCAGCACGTAACTCTTCCACGAGCCGTCCGGCACGACCGGCAGCCAGCCGAGCTTCACCGAGAAGATTTCCATCAGCAGCATGCCGAGCGCGAACGCGGGAAACGAGATGCCCGACACCGCGAGTGTCATCCCGAGACGGTCGGGCCAGCGATTGCGCCAGACCGCCGACGCAATCCCGATCGCCATGCCGAACAGCGTCGACCACACCATGCTGACGAGCGTCAGCATCAGCGTCGGCATGAAGCGTTCGCCGATCTCGGTCGAGACCGGCCGCTTGCTGCGCGTCGACATGCCGAAATCGCCGTGCGCGATCTTCGTGAAGAAGTTCGCGAACTGCGCGGGCAGCGGCCGGTCGAGCCCGAGATCGGCCCGCACGAGCGCGATCGTCGCTTCGTCGGCTTCGGGGCCGGCCGCGAGCCGCGCGGGATCGCCCGGCAGCAGGTGCACGAACAGGAACACCAGCACCGCGACGATCGCGAGCGTGGGCAGCAGGCCGAACAGGCGTTTGACGAGGAAATTCAGCATGGGACACCGATCGAATCAGCGCACCGGCGGCTCGCGCCGCCGGCACTGCGTGGCGGACGAACCGCCGTCATTTCAGCGAGATCTCGTCGAAGTTGAACGAGCCGTCCGGCATCACGTATGCGCCCTGCAGACGCTTGCTGCGCGCATACACGATCTTCTCCTGCACGAGGAAGATCCACGGCGCGTCGGCCCAGATCTGCTTCTGCGCATCGGCGTAGAACTCGGCCTTCTTCGCGCGATCGGTCGTCTCGAGCGCCTTCGTCAGATCGCCGTCGACCGCGTCGTTCTTGTAGTACGCGGTGTTGACGAGCTTCGGCGGCGCGGACGCGCCGGCCAGCAGCGGCGTGATCGCCCAGTTCGCTTCGCCCGTCGACGACGACCAGCCGATGTAGTACATCCGCACCGGCGCCTTCGCCGGATCCGGCGCGCTCTCGACCTTCGCGACGCGCTCGCCGGCTTCCAGCGCCTGCACCTGCACCTTCACGCCGACCTGCGCGAGCTGCTGCTGCACGAACTGGATCGCCTTCTGCGACGTCGAGTTGTTGTAGGCCGACCACAGCGTCGTCTCGAAGCCGTTCGGATAGCCGGCTTCCTTCAGCAGCGCACGCGCCTTCGCCGGGTCGTACGGCCACGGGCCGAGCTTCGTCGCGTAATCGACGCCCTGCGGCACCACGCCGGTCGACGGCGTCGCGAAACCGGAGAACGCGACCTTCGCGAGCGCTTCCTTGTTCACCGCGTAGTTCAGCGCCTGGCGCACCTTCGGGTTGTCGAACGGCTTCTGCAGCATGTTCAGCGACACGTAGCGCTGCACGATCGACGGCCGCTCGACGACGTCGACCTTCGGATTGCCCTTCAGGTCGGCCGCCTGCTCGAACGGAATGCGGAACGCGAAATCGGCTTCGCCCGTCTTCATCAGCGCCGCGCGCGTGTTGTTGTCGACCACCGGCTTCCAGTCGATCGCGTCGATCTTCGGATAGCCCTTCTTCCAGTAGCCCGCGAACTTCTTCACCTTCAGGTCGTCGGTCTGTTTCCACTCGACGAACTCGAACGGCCCGGTGCCGACCGGATGCAGCGCGATGTCGCGGCCCCACTTCTTCAGGGCGGCCGGGGAGATCATCACGGCCGACGGGTGCGCGAGCGTATTGATGAACGCCGAGAACGGCTCGCGCAGCGTGACCTTCACCGTGGTCGGATCGACGACCTCGGTCTTCTCGATCACGCGGAACATGTTGTAGCGCTTCAGGTGGTTCGCGGGATCGGTCACGCGGTCGAAGTTCGCCTTCACGGCCGCCGCGTTGAAATCGGTGCCGTCGTGGAACTTCACGCCCGAGCGCAGCTTGATCGTGTACGTCTTCGCGTCGGGGCTGGCTTCATAGCCGGTCGCGAGCACGTTGACGAGCTTCATGTCCTTGTCGAAGCCGAACAGCCCCTGGTAGAACGACTTGACGACGGCCTGCGACACCGTGTCGTTCGCGTCGTACGGGTCCATCGTCGTGAAGGTCGAATCCACCGCCATCACCGCGGTCTGCTGCGCGTACGCGGGCAGCGCGGCCGACAGCGCAAACGCGCCGGCGAGCGCGACGAAGCATGCGCGCGGACGAAACATCGGAAACGGATGCTGCTGGGTCATTTTGCTGGGCTCCTATCGGTGAATCGGTGACGCCTCACGGGCGTTTCGGTTTCGACTGCCTGCGGGTTCGTGCGCCGTCATCGCGGCGAGCGACTCCACCACTCAATACGCGCCGCCGACGCGATGCGTCGCGACGTAATGATCGGGGCCGACCGCGACGAGCGGCGCGACGACCGGCTCGTCGCCGACCGCGCGGATCGGGCTCGGAATCTCGTCCGCCGCGAGCTGGCGCGGCGCATGCCGGCGCGCGGGGTCGGCCACCGGCACCGCACTCATCAGCTTCCTCGTGTACGGATGCTGCGGCGCCTCGAACACCGCGCGGCGCGGGCCGATCTCGACGATCTGGCCGAGATACATCACCGCGACGCGATGGCTGACGCGCTCGACCACCGCCATGTCATGCGAGATGAACAGGTACGCGACGCCCAACTCGCGCTGCAGGTCGAGCATCAGGTTGACGATCTGCGCCTGCACCGACACGTCGAGCGCCGACACCGACTCGTCGGCGATCACGACCTTCGGGTTCAGCGCGAGCGCGCGCGCGATCGCGATCCGCTGGCGCTGGCCGCCGGAGAATTCGTGCGGATAGCGGCGTGCGGCTTCCCGCGGCAGGCCGACCTTGTCGAGCAGCCAGTCGACCCGCGCCTGCGCTTCGCTGCCGCTCGCGACGCCGTGCACGAGCAGCGGCTCCATGATCGAGAAGCCGACGGTCAGGCGCGGGTTCAGCGACGCGAACGGATCCTGGAAGATGAACTGGATGTTCCGGCGCAACGCCTGCAGATCCGGGCCCTTCAGCGCGCTGATGTCGCGGCCGTCGAATTCGATCGAGCCGCTTTGCGATTCGACGAGGCGCAACAGCGAACGGCCGGTGGTCGACTTGCCGCAGCCCGATTCGCCGACGAGCGCGAGCGTCTCGCCCGCGCGCAGCTCGAAGCTCACGCGCTCGACCGCATGCACGTATTGCGACACGCGGCCGAACACGCCGCTCTTCACCGGAAAGCGCGTGACGAGATCGCGCACGCGCAGGATCGGCGGCGCGGCGCGATCGACGAGCGGCTGCGCGTCGTTCGCGGCGGACGCCGTGGTCGGGGCCGTCGCGTTCGTGCCGTCCACCTTGAGCAGCGGGAATTTCTCGGGTACGTCGGTGCCCTGCATCGAGCCGAGCCGCGGTACGGCCGCGAGCAGCGCCCGCGTGTAGCGATGCGCGGGCGTCGCGAAGATGCGGTCCGACTCGCCCTCCTCGACCTTCTCGCCGCGGTACATCACGAGCACGCGGTCGGCGACCTCGGCCACCACGCCCATGTCGTGCGTGATGAAGATCACGCCCATGTTCATTTCGTCCTGCAGCCCGCGGATCAGTTGCAGGATCTGCGCCTGGATCGTCACGTCGAGCGCGGTCGTCGGCTCGTCGGCGATCAGCAGCGCGGGCCGGCACGACAGCGCCATCGCGATCATCACGCGTTGCCGCATCCCGCCCGACAACTGGTGCGGATAGCGTGCGAACACGCGGCGCGCTTCCGGGATGCGCACCAGATCGAGCAGCCGCAGTGCTTCCGCGCGCGCTTCGGCGGCGCCCTTCGACTGGTGCAGCGCGATCGCCTCGCTGATCTGGTCGCCGACCGTAAACACCGGGTTCAGCGACGTCATCGGTTCCTGGAAGATCATCGCGATGTCCGCGCCGCGGATGCCGCGCATCGTCGCGCCACTCGCCCGCGCGAGATCGACCAGCGCGCCGCCACGGCGCCGGAACGCGATCCGGCCGCTCGTGATTTCGCCGCCGCCGTGCTCGACGAGCCGCATCAGCGCGAGCGACGTGACCGACTTGCCCGAGCCCGATTCGCCGACGATCGCGAGCGTCTCGCCGCGATCGACGTGAAACGACACGTTGCGTACCGCGTCGAACGTCGCGCCTTCGCGGCGGAACGTGACCGACAGATCGTCGACGGCCACCACGCGCTGCTCCGGCAGCGCCGGGACCGACGGGTTACGGCTCGAAGTCATGCGTATCTCCTCGTGCGATCCGGGATCAGGCCGCGTCGTCGCGGTAGATGCCGACGACCGGCGCTTCACCGACGCGCGCATAGCCGCGGTACATCCCTTCGGTGTTGAACGGCATCGCGACGTTGCCGTGTGCGTCGACCGCGATAATCCCGCCGCGGCCCGCCAGGCGCGGCAGCTTGTTCATCACGACGTCGTGCGCGGCATCGGCGAGCGACGCGCCGCGATATGCGATCTGCGCGGCGACGTCGTAGGCCGTCGCGAGCCGCATGAACATCTCGCCGGTGCCCGTCGACGATACCGCGCAGGTCGCGTCGTCCGCATAGCAGCCGGCGCCGATGATCGGCGAATCGCCGACTCGCCCCGGCTGCTTGTTCGTGATGCCGCCCGTCGACGTCGCCGCCGCGATGTGGCCGTTCAGGTCGCACGCGACCGCGCCGACCGTGCCGTGCTTGCGGTCCGGATCGAGCGGCTCGGCCGGCTGCGGCTGTTGCTGCGACTGGCCGAACACGAACGTCGCCGCATCGTGATCGAGCATCGCGCCGGCCGCCGCGCGCGCCTTCACCCACTGCGCATGCCGCGATTCGGTGTCGAAGTAGCCGGGTTCCGCCAGTTCGAGCCCCTGCGCGGCCGCGAACGCATCCGCGCCCGCGCCGGCGAACAGCACGTGCTCGCTCGCCTCCATCACGCGCCGCGCGGCGAGCACCGGATTGCGCACGCGGGTCGCGCAGCAGATCGCGCCGGCGCCGAGCGTCGCGCCGTCCATGACCGCCGCGTCGAGTTCGTGCTTGCCTTCCGCCGTATAGACGGCGCCGCGCCCGGCGTTGAACAGCGGACAATCCTCGAGCATCCGCACCGCGACGGTGACGGCGTCGATCGCGCTGCCGCCCTCGGCCAGCACCTGTTGCGCGGCCTGCAGGATCGCGGTGAGTTCGGCGCGGTACCGACGTTCGGTGTCGGTATCCATCGCTTCGCGCAGGATCGTGCCTGCGCCGCCGTGAATCGCGACGATCGCGGGTGAAGTCATGATTTTTTCGGACGTGGGAAAGAAGGGTTGGCGGCCGGCAAGGCCGCTTGCGGCTGCACGAGCCACGGCAGCAGGAATTCGGTCATTTCGGCGGCGGATTTCGCGGACCGGTGAGTGCGCAGCGCGACCGCATCGATCAGCGCCTCGATCATCGTCAGCACGGCGGCTTCCGACGTGGCCGCGAAACGCCGCTCGGCCTTGACGTACAGGTTCAGCGACGCGATCGGCGCGAGCGGCGATTGCGGGCCGTCGGAGATGCCGAGCACGCGCGCGCCGCGCGCCGCCGCACGACGGGCCAGCTCGATCGTGTCCTTCACGTAGCGCGGAAACGCGAGCGCGATCACGAGATCGCGCGAATCGGCCGTGTACAGACGTCGCGCCGCATGCGACGGGCCGCCGAGCAGCGCGAGCGATTGCACGCTGTCATGGCAGACGGACAGCCCGTGCTCCATCAATCCGGTCAGGAACGCGCTCGATCCGGCGCCGAGAATCAGCACGCGCCGCGCGCCGACGATCGCCTCGACCGCCGCCTCGACATCGGCCGCGTCCAGCTGCGCGCGCGTGTTCTCGATGTTGGCGGCAGCCTGGTCGAACACCGCGTCGATCCATGCGGCGCCGCGTACGCCGGACTCCTGCTCCTGCGCGGAACGCAGCCGTTCGACCGGCCCGAGCGTGGCCTCGAAGCCGCGCACGAGCGCCGCGCGCATCGCCGGATAGCCGTCGAAACCGAGCGCTTTCGCGAAGCGGTTCGCGGTCGCGATCGATGCATTCACGGCCTGCGCGAGCTCGTCGATCCGCATCGTCGCCGCGCGAAACGGGTTCGCCAGCACGAATTCGCCCATGCGCCGGTGAATCGGCGTCAGCAACGGCATCGCCGACGCGATCCGCTCGGCGATCGCGGGTTCGTCGTGACTGACATCGGGCGGAACGAGAGGCGTCATGCGAAGGGTCGTTGCAAGGTTAGATGAAAATCAATTTACACAATCTGCTCCCTGAAAAGAAATAAATTTTCATCAGGGTTGTCACGCGCCATCCGGCACGCGCCGACCGTCCGGACGATCCTCCGGCCCGCCGCACGGGCCTTTGACGGGCGACTGCCTGCGCCGCCGCTCGTGCGGCCGTCACCGCTCCCCGGGAAAACCCCGGGTACGTTCGTTCGAATGCAGATTCACGTTGACCGGATTCGTATTCGAACATAGGATGTTCGAAAATGATCAGTCGTCAGATAACATCGCAGTTCGATGACGATGAAATGTTCGCTCGAACACCGTAATTTCGATATGAACCGGTAAAAACCGGCACGCATCAAGATCGGACATCGTACGAACAAAACGAAACAAGCCATCCTGGACGGATGGCCCTCATGGACCGGGCAGGCGCCGCGCGCCGCCCTCCCTGACAGGAGACAGCAGTGAAGACAGTCAAGGCGTTGCGCTGGTGGATCATCGTGCTGGTGTGTCTCGGCACGATCCTCAACTACCTCGCACGGAATTCCCTCGCGGTGCTCGCGCCCGAGCTCAAGCAGGTGTTCGCGATCTCGACGCAGCAGTACTCGTACATCGTCGGCGCCTTCCAGATCGGCTACACGATCATGCAGCCGGTATGCGGGTTCATCGTCGACCTGATCGGGCTGCGGCTCGGGTTCGCGCTGTTCGCGATGCTGTGGTCGGTGGTCGGCGTCGCGCACGGCTTCGCGTCCGGCTGGCTGTCGCTCGGCGTCCTGCGCGGCTTTCTGGGCCTGTTCGAGGCGGCCGCGATTCCGTCGGGGATGAAGGCCGTCGCCGAATGGTTTCCCGATCGCGAGAAATCCGTCGCGGTCGGCTACTTCAACGCGGGCACGTCGCTCGGCGCCGCGATCGCGCCGCCGCTCGTCGTGTTCCTGTCCATGCGGTTCGGCTGGCAGGCCGCGTTCATGGTCACCGGCGCGCTCGGGTTCGTGTGGGCGGCGCTCTGGTACACGCAGTACCGGTCTCCGGCCGACCATCCGCGCCTCACGCCGCAGGAACGCACGCTGATCCGCGAAGGCCAGGCCACGATGCCGCCCGTGTCGAAGCGCCGCATCCGCGACGTCGTCACCGCGCGCCGCTTCTGGGCGATCGCGCTGCCGCGCTTCTTCGCGGAACCCGCCTGGCAGACCTTCAGCTTCTGGATTCCGCTGTACCTCGCGACCGAGCGCCACATGCCGCTCACGCAGATCGCTGTGTTCGCGTGGATGCCGTTTCTCGCGGCCGACCTCGGCGGCATCGCCGGCGGCTACCTGTCGCCGTATCTCGCGACGCGCTTCAAGCTGCCGCTCGTGTGGTCGCGCGTCGCCGGCGTCGCGCTCGGCGCGGTGCTGATGCTCGGCCCGGCGCTGATCGGGCTCGTGTCGTCGCCGTACACGGCGATTGCGCTGTTCTGCGTCGGCGGCTTCGCGCACCAGATGATCTCCGCGCTCGTCAACACGCTGTCGGCCGACGTCTTCGATCCCGAGGAAGTCGGCACCGCGAGCGGCTTCGCCGGGATGGCCGCGTGGATCGGCGGCCTCGGCTTCTCGCTGCTGGTCGGCGCGCTCGCCGACAAGATCGGCTATGCGCCGCTGTTCGCGTGCCTCGGCCTGTTCGACATCATCGGCGTCACGCTGCTCGCGGTGCTGATCCGCGGGCAGTCGAAGCAGGAACGCCTGCTCGCGCAGCACGCCTGACGTCCGTTTTCACCAGGAATCGCATTCATGACTTCGCTCCTTCATCCGCCCGTGTTCCGCGTCGCCGGCCACCACGCGAACCGCGTGCTGCTCGCATCCGAAACGGGCGCCACCCTCGAAATCTTCGTGCTCGAGGACGACATCGTGCGCGTGCGCGTGCTGCCCGACGCGACGGCGCGCACCCCGCGCACGTGGACGATCGCGCCCGGCCTCGACGACGTGCCGCTCGACGGGCGCGACCGCCTCGACCTGAGCGACTTCACGCTGCCCGCATACGAGCTGGCCGAAGACGACGCCGCCGTACACATCGAAACCGCGCAGATCCGGCTCGCGGTGCGCCGGCAAGGCGGCCATTGCACGTGGTCGATGCGCGGCGCGGACGGCGCATGGCGCGTCGCACTCGCCGACCGCGCGACGCAGGCGTACAACTTCGGCTGGTGGGACGATCGCGCGTATCACTACGTCGCCCGCGAGCGCGGCGACCAGGTATTCGGCCTCGGCGAACGCGCAGGCGAACTCGACCGCACGGGCGCACGCTTCGAGATGCGCAACATCGACGCGATGGGCTACAGCGCGAAGCACACCGACCCGCTGTACAAGCACATCCCGTTCTACATCACGTGGTCGCCCGAGGCGTGCCAGGGGTTCGGGCTGTTCTACGACACGCTGTCCGACTGCTCGTTCGACATGGGCCGCGAGCTCGACAACTATCACGGGCTCTATCGCTATTTCGTCGCCGAGCACGGCGATCTCGACTACTACTTCATCGCGTCGCCCGATACGCCGCTCGCGGCCGCGCGGCGCTTCACGTGGCTGACCGGGCGCCCCGCGCGCACGCCGAAATGGGGGCTCGGCTATTCGGGCTCGACGATGAGCTACACCGACGCGCCGGACGCCCAGCAGCAGATGAACCAGTTCGTCGAGCAGTGCGACGCGCACGACATCCTGTGCGATTCGTTCCACCTGTCGTCGGGCTATACGTCGATCGGCGCGAAGCGCTACGTGTTCAACTGGAACCGCGACAAGTTTCCCGATGCGAAGGGTTTCGTGCAGCACTATCGCGACCACGGCATCCGCCTGTGCGCGAACATCAAGCCGTGCCTGCTGCGCGACCATCCCGCCTTCGACGAAGCCGCGCGGCGTGGGCTGCTGATCCGCTCGGCATCCGGCGAACCCGCATGGGTGCAGTTCTGGGACGAAGTCGGCGCGTATCTCGACTTCACGCAGCCGGACACCTACCGCTGGTGGCGCGAGCAGGTCACGTCGGCGCTGCTGGAATACGGGATCGAGTCGACCTGGAACGACAACAACGAATACGAGATCTGGTCGCCCGACGCGATCGCGCACGGCTTCGGCCAGCCGTTTCCGGCACGCGAGGCGAAGGTGCTCCAGACGATGCTGATGATGCGCGCGTCGCGCGACGCGCAGCGCACGCATGCGCCGGCGCGCCGGCCGTTCCTCGTGTCGCGCTCCGGCGGCGCCGGCATGCAGCGCTACGTGCAGACGTGGTCCGGCGACAACTTCACCTCCTGGGAAACGCTGCGCTACAACCTGAAAATGGGCCTCGGGCTCGCGCTGTCGGGCGTATCGAACATCGGCCACGACATCGGCGGCTTCTCCGGCCCCGCGCCGTCGCCCGAACTGCTGCTGCGCTGGGTGCAGTTCGCCATCTTCATGCCGCGCTTCAGCATCCATTCGTGGAACGACGACGGCACCGTCAACGAACCGTGGATGTACCCGGAGATCACAGCGCAGGTCGCGTCGTTGATCAAGCAGCGCTACCGGTTGCTGCCCTACCTCTATCACCTGCTGTGGCTGTCGACGACGCGCTACGAGCCCGTGCTGCGGCCGACCTTCGCCGATTTCCCCGGCGATGCGCGCTGCTACGACGCATGCGACGACATGATGCTCGGCGACGCGCTGCTGGTCGCGCCGGTCGTCGATCCCGGCCAGACCGAACGCACGGTGTACCTGCCGTCGGGCGCACGCTGGACGTGCTGCGCGAGCGCGCAGTCGTTCGACGGCGGCGCGAGCGTGACGCTGCCCGCGCCGCTCGACACGCCGGTGATGCTGCTGCGCGAAGGCCGCGTGCTGCCGCTGAACGTCGCGGAACAGCATTTCGGTGCGCGCGCCGATACGCGCGGCTTCCTCGTCGCACCGCGGATCGAGGACGGCGTCGCGTCCGGCGAATGCGTCGAGGACGACGGCGAGACGGAAGCATGGCGCGACGGCGAATACGGACTGTGGCGCATCGAGACCGGCCGCGAGGCGTCGGGCGTGCTCGGCGTGTCGGTCCGCTGGGACGGCCGCGCGGCGCGCCCGGCCGATCGCGTCGAGATCCTGCTGCCCGCGTCGCTGCACGGCCCGGTTGCCGTGCGCGGTGCGCGTGTCGAGCAGGATGCGCGGGACGGTGCGTGGCGCCGCCTCGTCGTCGCGTTCGACTACTGAGCAAACCCGATCAGGCGGGCCGTTCGCGCGGCCTGCCGCCTGCCACAGAGGAGGCATTCAACCTCCCGCCCCCTTGAAAAGATGAAGAGACCCGGAGATCGACAATGAAAGCATCCGTCAACCGTTACGCAATCCTGATTTTATCGGCCGCGTCGCTCGGCACGGCCACCGCCCACGCGCAAAGCAGCGTCACGCTGTACGGCGTCGTCGACGATTCGCTCGCGTACGTAAACAATCAGCAGGGCCACTCGAACGTGTACATGCGCGACGGCAACCTGTATGCGTCGAAGTTCGGGCTGCGCGGCGACGAGGATCTCGGCGGCGGCACGCATGCGATCTTCGACCTGCAGTCCGGCTTCAACCTGAACAACGGCGCGCAGGCCGCCGCCGGCACGATCTTCAACCGCCAGGCCTTCGTCGGCCTGCGCAACGTTCGCTACGGCACGGTGACGGCCGGCCGCCAGTACACGCCCTACTTCCTGTTCGTCGGCCCGTACGCATCGAGCAGCTGGCTGACCGGCGCGACCGGCGCGCATCCGGGCGACATCGACGGCCTCGACACGACGATCCGCGTGAACAACTCGGTCACCTATACGTCGCCGACCTTCGCCGGGCTGAGCGCGAGCGCGATGTACGCATTCGGCGGCATTGCCGGCGCGACCGGCAAGGGCAACACGTTCAGCGCCGCGCTGCGCTACGCGAACGGGCCGATCGGGATCGCGGCCGGCTACCTGCGGATCAACAGCTCGGGCTCGTCCACGGGCTTCCTGAATCCGGCCACCGCGTCGTCGGGCAGCTTCGCGGTATCCGTGCTGAATCAGGGCTACCTGACCGCGAAGGCCGTCGAGCAGGTCGCGGCGGCCGGCAACTATACGCTCGGCGACCTGACGATGGGGCTCAACTATTCGAACGTGAAGTATCTGCCCGGCAACGGCTCGACCTTCACCGACACGGCCGTGTTCAACACCTACGGCGCGCTTGCCGCGTACCGCTTCACGCCGACGTTCTCGGTGGCCGGCGCATTCGCGTACACGCTCGCGTCGAAGGCGAACGGCGTCGCAAGCGCGGCCCGCTATCAGCAGTATTCGCTGAAGGAGTCGTACAGCCTGTCGAAACGCACGACGCTCTATGCGCTGCAGGCATACACGCATTCGAGCGGACAGACGCTCGGCGCGCAGGGCGCCGGCCACGTCATCGATGCGGCGCCGATCGTCGGCGATTCGCAGCAGCTCACGCCGTCGACGACACACGGCCAGTTCGTCGGCATGGCCGGGATCGCCGTCACGTTCTGAACTCCTTCCGACGGCGCCTTCAGCGCACCGTCTCCGGCACGGACGATGCGCTTGCCGCGCGCGTCGTCCGGCCGCCGGCTACGCATTCGCCGCGTGTTTTCCCCGCCTCACCGGCCCGCCGCGCGCACCGCGCGGGTTTTCTCGATCGCCCCGATACCTTACAATTCGTCAGGTTTTTCCCTTCTGCATGCCCCTTCTTGCAGTCCTGACACCGCGGTACACTCGACGCACGCCGTATCAGGGTCCGACACGCGACGTGCGCGCCGGACGGCGTCGCGCTTCGTTGCGCCCACAACTGGATGCCCGCCATGCCGGATTCCCGTCCCTCGCCCCGCACGACATTCAAGCCGCAGGTCGTCCTGCCCTCGCTCGCGGTCATCGGTGCACTGCTGGCCGTCTGTGCACTGCTCCCGAGCGAAGCCGGCACGCTGTTCTCCGCCGGCCAGCAATGGGTCATCGCACGCTTCGACTGGTTCTACGTGCTCGCCGTCACCGGCTTCCTCGTATTTCTCGTGCTGATCGCCGCCAGCGACTTCGGCAATATCCGGCTCGGCCCCGACGATGCCGAACCCGAATTCAGCTTCATGTCGTGGACGGCGATGCTGTTCGCGGCCGGCATGGGCATCGGCCTGATGTACTTCGGTGTCGGCGAGCCGATGCAGCATTTCCTGAAGCCGCCGACCGTCGATCCCGGCACGTCCGCCGCTGCACGCGAGGCGATGCTGATGACCTTCTTCCACTGGGGCTTCCATGCGTGGGCGATCTACGGGCTGATGGGGCTCGTGCTCGCGTACTTCGGCTTCCGCTACAACCTGCCGCTCACGCTGCGCTCGGGACTGTATCCGGTGCTGCGCGAGCGCATCGACGGCTGGATCGGTCACACGGTCGATGCGTTCGCGCTCGTCGGCACGGTCGCCGGGATCGCGACGACCCTCGGCTACGGCGTGATGCAGCTGAGCGCGGGGCTGCATACGGTCGCCGGGTGGAACACGGGCAGCAACGTGTTTCGCATCGGGCTCGTCGTGATCGTGGTGCTGCTCGCGGGCCTGTCGGCCGCCAGCGGCCTCGACAAGGGCGTGCGCCGGCTGTCCGAGCTGAACCTGCTGCTCGCGTTCCTGCTGCTCGCATTCGTGGTGGTCGCGGGCCCGACGGCATTCCTGTTCCGCGCGCTCGGCGACAACATCGGCCAGTACCTGTCGAGCCTCGTCGACCTGTCGTTCCGCACGTACGCATACGCGCCGCCGCGCGAGGAAGGCTGGTTCGGCGGCTGGACGATCCTCTACTGGGCATGGTGGATCTCGTGGTCGCCGTTCGTCGGCATGTTCATCGCGCGCATCTCGCGCGGCCGCACGATTCGCCAGTTCGTGATCGGCGTGCTGCTCGTGCCGACCGCGTTCAACCTCGTCTGGATGACCGTGTTCGGCAACAGCGCGATCTGGCTCGACACGCACGGCGCGGCCGGCGCGCTCGCGCAGACGGCCACCAACGTCGATGCGCTGCTGTTCCGCTTCTTCGATTTCCTGCCGCTGTCGCAACTGCTGTCGATCGCCGCGATCGTGCTGATCGCGGTGTTCTTCGTCACGTCCGCCGATTCGGGCGCATTCGTGATCGACCAGATCGCGACGCGCGGCAACGCGCATTCGCCGGTCTGGCAGCGGCTGTTCTGGGCCGCGCTGCTCGGCGTGACGGCCGCGGTGCTGCTCGTCGCGGGCGGGCTCGGCGCGCTGCAGGCGATGACGCTGATCGCCGCGCTGCCGGTCGCCCTCATCATGCTCGCGCTTTGCTACGGGCTGTGGCGCGGGCTCGCGGCCGACCGCGCGCACTATTCGCAGGACATCGCGCCCGCGGCGAGCTTCTGGACCGGCCAGCACTGGCGCCATCGCCTGACGCACATCCTGCGGCAGACGACCGAGGTCGAGGCGCGCCAGTTCGTCGCGGAAACGGTCGAACCCGCATTGCGCAAGGTCGCCGACGAGCTGCGCGCGAGCGGCGTCGATGCGCACGTGCAGCGCGACGGCGACGATGCGGTGCGGCTCACCGTGCCGACCGCCGAACACCGCGATTTCGTGTACGGCGTGCGCGTCACCGCGAAATCCGCGGCGGCGTTCCTGGTGCGCGAGGCGGCCGAGCCGGACGAGTCGCGTGCGCACGTCCACGGCATCGTCACGTTCTTCGAGGACGGCCGGCTCGGCTACGACGTCGAATACCTGCGCGGCGACGAAGTGATCGCCGACGTGCTGCGCCAGTACGAACGCTACGTGTCGCTCGCCGCGGACAAACGCACGCACCTGCTGAGCCGTGCGCCGGGGCACGCGACGGAGGCCGAATGAGCGGGCTGCTGCAAAGCCGCGCCGTCGACGTCATCGCACTCGGCACGCTCGCCGTGCTGTACCTCGGCGGCGCCGGCATCGCGCTGTGGCGGATCCGCGCCGCGGCGCCGCTCGGCAAGGCCTACTGGATCGTCTGCGCGGCGCTGCTCGCCGGCGGCGCCGTCGCGATGGGCGGCAACCTGTCGCCGGTACCGAACAGCGGCGAAATGCCGCCCGGTTTCGCGCTCGGCGTCGAAGCCGTCCTGCTCGGACTCGCATTGGTCGCCGGTGGCTGCGCGTGGCTGATGCTGCGCGCGCGCAAGCGCTGACGCCCGCGCGTCGCGCGGCCCCGCTTCGTCATGCGGGCACGGTCGCGCGCGGGGCGAACGGGCGGCCGCCCCTTCCCTGATCCGCAGCCTTCACGCTACACATCATGCGGTCGGCGCACGCGCCGTCACGAGCCAGCAAGCCGCATCGAAACGCACCTCGGCGCCATGCACGTACGGGTCGAACGCCGCGCGCACCGTGTCGATCACGCGCCGCCGCGTCGCTTCGTCCGTCTTCAGCAATGCAAGGCCGACCGGGCCCAGCCGGGCAATGTAGTCATCCAGCGCGGACGCCGGCAGCACGCACGCCCGGTCGACCGGCTCGATCGCAACGTCGGCCCAGCCGCTGTCCGACAGCACCGATGCGATCCGCCGCCGGTCACCGAACGCGAACTGCCCCGGTGCGCCGGGCTGCCGCGCGGGCAGGTTCGGCAGCAGCGGCGCGGCCGCCCGCTCGGCCGTCGTCATGAACGGGTTGTCGGCCGCGCCGCGCCATGCGACGAACCGCATCGGCGAGCCCGGGCGCGCCGCCCGCCGCAGGTTCGCGAACGCCCGCACCGGATCGTCGAAGAACATCACGCCGAGGCGCGACACGATCAGGTCGACGCTCGCCGGTTCGAACGCATGCGTCTGCCCGTCCGCGCACACGAACCGGGCGCGCAGGCCGCTGCGTTCGGCACGCGCCCGGGCGGCGTCGATCATTCGCGCCGAAATATCGATGCCCGTGCACTGCGCGTTCGCACCGAGCCGCCGCGCGATCGCGAGCGTGACCGCGCCCGTGCCGCAGCCGACATCGAGCACGCTGCTGGCGGACGACGCTTCTGCGGCATCCGCCAGCAGCGTTTCGAATGGCTGGAACATCCGGTCCATCGGCGCCTGCGCATCGACCCATGCGCGCCCCGACGGACCGTTCCATAGCGCCGATTGCGCTTCATTGGGCCGGTTGGTTTCCATCGTCGATCCCCTTCCGATTCATTGATGACGAACCGGACTGTGCTGCTTCAAGCCGGCTTGAAGTCAAGGCCGGCCAGTGCGCGCCCCGTCAGCCCCGTTTTTCACATTTCTTACATTCGCGCTGCGTATCGTTGACGACTTTCCTACGATGCCTCCGCCTCCCATGCGACGATTCCTCACGCGCGCGCTGCTCGTGCGCTGCGCCCCTCTTGTTGCCCTCGCCGCATTGTCCGCGTGCTCGAATCACATCGATACGCCGGACGATCCGGCCAGCGCGTCGACCAACGTCCAGGCCGCATGGGTCGAGATCGGCGATGCGAACCAGGCGATCGCGCGCGTCATCACGAACTACACGCCCGCGTCGGCCGGCGATCCGCCGTGCCCGCAACTGGCCGTCGACGGCAAGCTGTCGCGCATGGCGCTGCGCGCGGGCGCCGCGACCGTCGCCCAGCGGCCGACCGCCAGCGACCCGGCCGATTCGAAACCGTCGAGCTTCCCGGTGTCCGTCTGCGAAGCGACGTTGCCCGCCGGCGCGCAGGCGGCCAGCGTCGCGGGCCGTATGCTGCCGTTGCCGAAAGCGCAGCCGCAGCGCATCGCGATCATCGCCGACACGGGCTGCCGGATGAAGAAGGCCGACAACGCATGGCAGGCGTGCAACGACGCCGCGGTCTGGCCGCTCGACACGATCGCGGCCAGCGTCGCGAAGCTGTCGCCCGATCTGGTGCTGCACGTCGGCGACTACCACTATCGCGAGAACGCGTGCCCGCCGGACATCGCCGGCTGCAAGGACAGCCCGTGGGGCTATGGCTGGGATACGTGGCAAGCCGACCTGTTCCGCCCGGCCGCGCCGTTGCTCGCGAAAGCGCCGTGGGTCGTCGTGCGCGGCAATCACGAGGAATGCGCACGTGCGGGCCAGGGCTGGTTCCGCTTCCTCGACCCGCGCCCGTATTCGGCCGCACGTTCATGCGACGACCCGGCCAACGACAACAACGCGAACTATTCGGAACCCTATGCGGTGTCGCTCGGCGGCGGCTCGCAGGTGATCGTGTTCGACACCGCGAAGGTCGGCCGCGCGCCGCTGAAGACGACCGACGCGCAGTTCAGCATCTACCAGAAGCAGTTCCAGACGGTCGCATCGCTCGCGTCGAAAGCCGGCATGACGACGACGATCTTCACGAATCATCATCCGATCCTC
Organism: Burkholderia sp. BCC1208; assembly: GCF_902833095.1. Taxonomy (NCBI): domain Bacteria; kingdom Pseudomonadati; phylum Pseudomonadota; class Betaproteobacteria; order Burkholderiales; family Burkholderiaceae; genus Burkholderia; species Burkholderia sp. BCC1208. The sequence goes on from NZ_CADFDY010000002.1 coordinate 138,756, forward strand.
GCGTTCGCGCCGATCGCCGGCAGCACGCCGGCGCCGGGCAATCTCGCGCTGCAGTCGGTGATGTCGAGCCTCAACGCGCAGGCGTACTACCCGCCGGGCGTGCACGTCGCGCTGCACGGCCACGTGCACGATTTCCAGGCGATCAACTTCTCGTCCGGGCACCCGGCGACGATCGTGTCCGGCAACGGCGGCGACAACCTCGACGTCGCGCTGCCCGACCCGTTCCCGGCCGGCCTGACGCCCGCGCCGGGCGCCGTGATCGAGCGGCTGTCGCACAACAACAGCTTTGGTTTCCTGATCATGGAGCGCCGAGCCGCGCCGGCGACGGGCTGGGTTTTCCATGCGTATTCGGCGGCAGGCAAGCTGCTCGCGTCGTGCAACCAGTCGGGCACGACGCTCGCCTGCGACAAGACGGGGTTCATCGCGCCGTGAGTGACGAGGTTCGACGGGATGGCGATTTGATGCGTGCGGTCGATTGGCGTGCGCTGACGGTGGAAACACGGCCGTGCACCGGCTCGGTTCCGGCGGCGGGTTCCGCTGCCGCGCGCGGCCGGCGAACGGTTCGCACGCTTTCGGCCGCGACGCTCGCCGGCCTGGCGCTCGCGGCCCACGCCGCGCCGGCCGAAACGGTCCTGCTTCCCGGCGCGCCGCCGTCGCGCGTGGTCGACACGATCGGCAACGGCACGCCGCAGGTGACGAGCAAGATCGACGCGGCCACCGCGCGCTTCGCGCCCGACCCGACGCTCGTCGCGCTCGGCCGCCGGATCTTCTTCGACCCGCGGCTGTCCGAGCCGCGCGGCATGTCGTGCGCGGGCTGCCACGATCCCGACCGCGCGTTCGCGCCAACGCTGTCGGCGGCTTCTCTCGCGGGGCCCGGCGTGCCGGAAGGCAGCCGGCCCGGGCGCTTCAGCCAACGCAATGCGCCCTCGCTGCTGTATGTCCGCTACGTGCCGCGCCGCCACTTCTACCAGGACGACGACGCACCGGCCCCGTCGCCGTTCGGCGGCCTGTTCAGCGACGGTCGCGCGGATACGCTCGCCGAGCAGATCCGCGGGCCGCTGTTCGATCCGAACGAGATGAACAACCGGTCGCCGGCCGCGCTGCTGCGCAAGGTCGATGCGACCGAACTCGCGCCCGATCTCGCCGCGCGCTTCGGCGCGCCGGTGCGGCGCGATCCCGAGCAACTGGTGCGCGCGCTGGGCTCGGCCGTCGAAGCCTATCTGCAGAGCGACGAGATGGCGCCGTTCACGTCGCGCTTCGACGCGTTCCTGCGCACGCGCACGCCGCTCGCGCCGGCCGAGATGCGCGGCCTTGCGCTGTTCCGCAATCCGGACAAGGGCAATTGCATGACCTGCCATACGCTGTCGGACACGTCGAGCCGCCCGGAGCGTTCGCTGTTCACCGATTTCGGCTACGACGCGATCGCGGTGCCGCGCAACCGTGCGCTGCCGGCGAATCGCGATCCGCGCCATTTCGACAACGGGCTGTGCGACACCGCGCGTCGGCTGCGCTGGCCCGAACCGACGCAATGGTGCGGCTACCTGCGCACGCCCGGGCTGCGCAACGTCGCGGTCAAGCAGACGTTCATGCACAACGGCGTGTTCACGACGCTGCGCGACGCGGTCGCGTTCTACAACACGCGCTCGACCGATCCCGGCTTCTGGTATCACGGCGCCAGGACGTTCGACGACGTGCCGGCCGCCTATCGCGGCAACATCAACGTCAACTCGACGCCGATGAACCGCCGGCCCGGCACGCCGCCCGCGCTGACCGACGCGGAAATCGACGACATCGTCGCGTTCCTCGGCACGCTGACCGACGCGCGCTATACCGGCCGCGCCGCCTCGGCCGCTCCCGACGCGCGGATCACGCGCACCGCCGCGCCGGCGCGCTGACCTTGGCCGAACGGCCAGTCGACGTGTCCCCGCTTGCAGTTACCGCAAACACTGGTTATATTTACAGTACTGTATTTATGAACAGTGAGGCGCACGATGGAACATCTGGTCCGTATCGTCAACGACACCGATCGCCAAGTGCTGGCGTGGCTTCGTGCCCAGGTCGGCGATGCCCGCGTCGAGCGCGCGGCGCGTCAGCTCGGGCATACGCGCAAGCCCTTTCCGTCCGCCGTGTGCCGGTATCTGGGCATGAGCGCGCCGGCCACGCTGCGGCCGGCGCCCGCCCGGCCGCGCGCGGCCCGCGATTTTTCGGTCGGCGATCGCTACCTGTCGCTGATCCGCCAGCACCTCGCCACGCACTCGGTCGGCCGATGAAATGGCGGCGGCTTGCCGCTTCGGTACCGCATCCGGCCGGCGCACTCGCGTATTCGCAAGTCCGGCCGGCCGCCGCCGTCGCGCTTAGGCGGCCGCCATGGCTTCCCGTACGAGGCGTCCGAATGTGTCGAATGCCGCCTCGTGCGCCGCATCGAACACGCACATGCAGGCGAACCGGATATAGCCGTCGAAACGGTCCGAATTCGAGAAGATCGAATCGGGCGCGATCTTGATTTCGTACGCCAGTGCGGCATCGAACGGCGCATTGGGGCGCATGCCTTCCGGCAACGCGATCCACGGCAGCATCCCGCCCGGCGGTGGGGGTCATCCACGTTGCCGGCCGGGAAATGCCGTGCAATCGCGTCGATCGTCACGTCACGCTGCGCGCGCAACTGTTCGCGGAACCGGTGCAGGTGCCGATCGAACGCGCCCAGCGAGCGTGCCCCTGCCTCACCGCCCGTTCCGTCGACGCTCCATCCACTCGAACAGCGCCATCCCGGCCAGCATCGCGACGACGAACCCGAGCCCCTTGGCCGACCCGAAGCCGATCGACACGATCGCAGGTCCCGGGCAAAACCCGGCGAGCCCCCAGCCGATGCCGAACACCGCACTTCCAGCGACCAGGCGCACGGTAATCGCCCGCAACGCCGGCAACTGCATCGGCAAGCCGAGCCATGACCGTGTCCGGCGCTTCGCCCACGCGAACGCGAACACCGCAACACCGGTCGCGCCCGCCATCACGAACGCGAGCGACGGATCCCAGCGGCCCGCCAGGTCGAGGAAACCGAGCACCTTCTGCGGATTGGCCATGCCCGACACGATGAGGCCGACGCCGAACAGCAGCCCGGCCAGAAACGCGAATCCTGCCTGCATGTCAGCCTCCCAGCACGTGCCGTCGCACGAATACGGTCACGAAGCCGGCGACCATGAAGGTCGCCGTCGCGACCACCGAACGCAGCGCGCCACGTGACATCCCGCAAACCCCGTGACCGCTCGTGCAGCCGCCCGCGTACCGCGTGCCGATCCCGACCAGCAGCCCGGCCGCCAGCAATTCAGGCCAGTTGGCGTCGACCTGCGGCGTCAGGCTGCTCCCGACGAAACGCATCGCAATGGGCGCGGCGATTATTCCGGCGATGAACGCGACGCGCCAGCCGCGCTCTGCACCGCCCGCCGTCAGCAAGTCGCCGACGATCCCGCTGATGCCGGCAATCCGACCGTTGAACGCGACGAGCCCCGCGGCCGCGAGCCCGATCAGCACGCCGCCGGCCAACGACAACCACGGCGTGAAATGAAGTGCATCAACCTGCATCGCGCGCCTCCTTCGCGGCCACCCCGCAAAACTGTTCGTAGAGCACGCCCATCACCGCGATCGCGGCCGGGCTGTCGAGCGAATAGTGGATGTTCTTGCCTTCGCGGCGCGTACGAACCAGCGCGTTGTCCCGCAACACGCCGAGCTGCTGCGATAACGTCGGTTGATGGATGTCCAGTCGCGCCTCGAGATCGCTCACGCAGCACTCGCCCTGCGACAGTTCGCACAGCAGCAGCAGCCGGTCGGGATTCGACATCACCTTGAGGAGCGCGCAGGCCGACTCGGCGGCGGCGCGCATTTGATCGGGCCCGGGCGGCCCGGCGGGAAGATCGTCGTTCATCGGAGCGGGGAATACGATTAAAGAATCAACATTATATTATTTTGTATAATATCGTATCCCGCTGCTTGCCGGATCGCCAATTCGCTGCCCTCCTTCGATCAGCACTGCTTGCCCGCCATTCCGTCGGCGACCGCCGCGCGTACCGCACCGGCGCGCACCACGCCGAGCGCCAGCGCCGCGATCACGCATGGCGCGGCAACGACGGTGAACGCGCTCGCGCCGCACGGCGCTTCGCGCAACTGAACGCGATCCGGATTCTGCCGATGGAGCTAAAGGGCCAGGGCGCGGTGTCGATGTACTGGCGCCCGACAGTGCGAACCGCGCCGCCATGGCCGCAACGATCGAGTGCCTGCGCGCCAATGCGGCGCCGCAGGTCTGCGAATGGGAAAAAGTGAAGATCGAGTAACGGGCACGGCCCGCCGCGAACCGGCCCGCTTCACTGCGACGCTGCACGCGTCATGCGCCGTCGCAAGACCCCGTGCCGTCGAGCATCAGCGTGCCGACCCGCGCTGGCACGAGCGGCGTGCGCGGCGCCGGCGGCGTCCAGCCGAACAGTGCCTGCGCGGCCGCGCCGCACACGCGGCCCTGACACGCGCCCATCCCGCAACGCGACTGCAGTTTGGCGGCCGTCCAGCCCGGTTCCCGTGCGACCGCATCGAACCGCACGTCCTCGCAACGACACAGCAGCGTGTCGGGCCGTGCGAGCCGGCGGATCGGCTCCCGGATCGCGAAGCGCTCGCGGACGGCATCCGCGAAAGCCTGCCAGTGCGCGCGCCGTGCGACGAGTTCGGCCAGCCGCGCGGTCTGCCCGGTCGCCGCGTAGCCGGCGATTTCGCCTTCGACCATTGCCAGTTCGCTGCCGCCGACGCCCGTGCATTCGCCCGCCGCGAAATACCCGTCGCGGCTGGTGCGCTGGTGCGCGTCGACCGCCACCGCCCCGTTCTCGACCCGGCAGCCGAGATGGCGCGGCAGCACGGTGTTCGGCACGAGGCCGAAGCCGCACGCGAGCCGGTCGCAGTCGACGTCGAATTCGCGATCGCCGTGCCGGATCCGCACGCGTTCGAGCCGCTGGTCGCCGAATGCCTCGACGACGTGCGCAGCGGGTCGATACGCCGACGTGACGAGCTTCGCGGCCTGCGCGAGCTTCGACGGCCAGCGCCACAGCCCCGCGCCGAAGCGGGCCACGTCGCCCCATGCCGCCTGTTCGAGCACGTGCGATACGTGTGCGCCGGCCTGCCGGGCCGTCGCCGCGCTCGCCAGCAGCAGCGGCCCGCTGCCCGCGATCACCGTGCGCTGCCCGCGCACCTCGAGCCCGTACTTGATCAGCGCCTGCAAGCCGCCCGCACCGGTCACGCCCGGCAGCGTCCAGCCCGGAAACGGCAGCAGCAGTTCGCGGGCGCCGCAGCAGAGAATCAGCGTCCGGAAATCGAGCAGCAGCCCGCGTTCGTCGTCTTCGAGCAGCAGCGTGCCCGGCTGCGTTTCGGCGACGATGCGCGTCGCCGCGAGATGCGTGACGTTCGGTTGCCGCAGCACGGCGAGGCGTTCGGCGGCGGCCGGCGTCGGTGCCGCCGCTGCCGGCTGCCGCCAGATCTGCCCGCCCGCACGCGGATTGTCGTCGACGATCGCAACGGTCGCGCCGCTGCGCGCGGCGGCCCGTGCCGCCGACAACCCGGCCGGCCCCGCGCCGACGATCGCGACGTCGACGCTCAGTCGTTCCTGTTTCATCGCGTGCGCTCCACCCGCATCCCGTCGCGGCACAGCGTCTGGCAAGCCAGCCGGCGGCGGCCGTCGATCGTCATCCTGCACTCCTGGCAGATGCCCATTCCGCAAAAAGGCGCACGCGCCGAGCCCGTGCACGACACGCGCGTCGTGTCGTCGCCGCTCGCCGCGACGGCGGCCGCGACGGTCGCGCCGTCGGCTACCGTCAATGCACGGCCGTCCAGATGAATGATCATGTCAGCCTCCGCCGGGCCGTCCCAAGGAGGCTGACCGCCCCCGTCGGGGACGCCTTGCACGGGACCTGAGTAAGCGCTGAAGCGCCAACTCCGGTCGACAGCGAACGAAGTGAGCGTGGAGGTCGTTTCATGTCAACCTCCGCCGGGCCGCGCCAAGGAGGCTAACCGCTCCCGTCGGGGACGCCTTGCATGGGACCGGAGTAAGCGCTGAAGCGCCAACTCCGGTCGACAGCGAGCGAAGTGAGCGTGGGGGTCGTTTCATGTCAGCGCTCCGGCTACAAGAGACGCGGTCAGGAAGCGTCCCGGCAAATACGGTTCGATATCGATGGGCGGCCGTTCGCCGGCCATCAGCGCGGCAACGAGCCGCGCGCTGCCCGGCGCGGTCGTCACGCCGAGCCCTTCGTGCCCGAGCGCGAGCCATACGCCCGGCCGCGCCGGGTGCTCGCCGAGCAGCGGCAGGCCGTCGGGGCTCGCGGAGCGAAAACCCGTCCATGCACGGATCCCGTTCAGGTCGGCCAGATCCGGCAGGTAGCCGACCGCGCGGCGCAGCATGCGCGCGAGCACGGGCGGCTCGACCCGTGCATCCTCGGTGTCGAACTGGCGCGACGAGCCGATCAGCAACTGGCCGGTCGGCCGCGGCTGCACGTTGAACGCGACCGACGTGCCGTCGCTCGCGTGCGCGCTCGCCGCATAGCCGAGCTCGACGAGCTGGTGCGACACGTGGCCCGGATAGCGGTCGGTAATCAGCAGATGGCCCTTTTTCGGGCGCAGCGGCAATTCGGGCAGCAGCGTGCGCGCCGCCACGCCGTTCGCGACGACCACACGCTCCGCACGCAGCACGTCGCCGCTCGCGAGCGTCACGTTCGGGCCATCGACCGCGACGGCCTGCTCGCGGCGCAACGTGACGCGCGGCGCGCGCTGCAGCAGCCAGTTCGCCGTGACGGGCGCATAGAGGATCGCGTCGCCCGGAATCTTCAGCGCGCCGCCGAGGCCCGCGCGCAGCATCGGCTCCAGTTGCGCGAGCGCTGCCGCGTCGATCAGCTCGCCGGCCACGCCGTGCGCGGCGAGCGTCGCCTGCTTCGCGCGGGCGAGATCCATCTCGTGCGCATCGGCCGCGAGCCACAGCGTGCCGCAGTTGCGGTATGCGCAGCCGTCGGGCATCTCGCCGCTCAACGCGCGCCACAGTTCGATCGAGTAATGGCTCAGCGCGAGCTCGGCCGCGTTGTCGTCCATCGCGACGAGGTGCCCCATGCCCGCGCCGGTCGCGCCGCCGCTCGCGTCGTCGACGACGAGCACACGCAACCCGCGCTGGGCGAGTTCGTGCGCGCACGCCGCGCCGACGATGCCGGCGCCGATCACGACGACGTCGGTCTTCGTTTCGCTCACGACCCGATGCCCCAGCCGAACGGATCGTCTTCGTCGATCAGCAGCGTCGCTTCCGCGCTCAGGTGAGCGCTGCCGCGAATCGTCGGCACGATGCCGCCGTCGGCCAGCTCGTAGCTCGCCTGGAACACGCTGCCGATCACGCTCGCCTGCCGCCACACGGCGCCCGGCGCGAGCTTGCCGTCGGCCGCGAGGCACGCGAGCTTCGCGCTCGTGCCGGTGCCGCACGGCGAACGGTCGTAGGCGAGGCCCGGGCACAGCACGAAGCTGCGGCTGTCGTGCTGGGGATCGTCGGCGAACAGCTCGATGTGATCGATCTCGCCGCCGTTCGCGCCGGTGATGCCCGCGCGTTCGAGCCCTTCGCGCACGGCCGACGCATACGCGGTGAGCGCCGCGACGTTGTCGCCGGCGACGCGCTGCCCGTGGTCGCTGATCAGGAAGAACCAGTTGCCGCCCCACGCGACGTCGCCCTTCACGGGGCCGTATCCCGGCACGTCGAGCGGGACGCCCTGCGCGTGGCGATACGCGGGCACGTTGCGCACGCTGACCGACAGGTCCTCGTGCAGCGTCGCCTCGACGGTGCCGACCGGCGTCTCGATCCGGTGCACGCCGGGCGCGATGCGTCCCATGTGATGCAGCGTACGCACGACGCCGATCGTGCCGTGCCCGCACATCCCGAGATAGCCGCTATTGTTGAAGAAGATCACGCCGGCCGCCGCGTCGGCCGCGACCGGGTCGCACAGCAGCGCGCCGACCAGCACGTCGCTGCCGCGCGGCTCGAGGATGCACGCGGTCCGATAACGGTCGTGTTCGCGCGCGAGCACGTCGCGGCGCTCGGCCATCGTGCCGTTGCCGAGCGCCGGAAAACCGGACACGACGAGCCGAGTGGGTTCGCCGCCCGTGTGCGAATCGATGATCTGGATACGCTTCATCATGAGCTGTCCGAAGTGGGGAAAGGAGCATAGCTTCCTCCGTCGCGCGTCCGTCCGCTTGTGGCTTTTCGATGAGGACGACGACGAAATCGGCATAGTGCGATGCGCCCTTCGCGCCCCCGCCGGCCGCTGTGCCGATTTCGTCATTTTGCTCCGCGATACGACTCAAGCGTGATGGGCGTTTGCGCGGCGATACTGGTTGCCACACCGACACACCCGTCGGCCGACCGATACGAACGTAGGAGATTTCAGTGAGCCGCAAAGCCATTCAGTGGACCGGGGTTTTCCCGGCCGTCAGCACCCAGTTCAAGCCGGACTTCTCCCTCGACATCGACGCCACGCACCGCGTGGTCAAGAACCTGGTGAACGACGGCGTGTCGGGCCTCGTGGTCTGCGGCACGGTCGGCGAAAACACGTCGCTGTCGACGAGCGAGAAGCTCCAGGTCATCGAAGCCGCACGCGACGCGGCCGGCGGCAAGATTCCGGTGATCGCCGGCATCGCCGAATTCACGACCGACTTCGCGCGCAACACGGTGCGCGAAGCGCAGCGCGTCGGCGTCGACGGCGTGATGGTGATGCCCGCGCTCGTGTACTCGGCGAAGCCGCACGAAACCGCCGCGCACTTCCGCGCGGTCGCGACGAGCACCGACCTGCCGGTGATGGTCTACAACAACCCGCCGATCTACAAGAACGACGTGACGCCCGACGTGCTGATCGCGCTGCAGGATTGCGAGAACATCGTCTGCTTCAAGGATTCGTCGGGCGATACGCGCCGCTTCATCGACCTGCGCAATGCGGTCGGCGATCGCTTCGTGCTGTTCGCGGGCCTCGACGACGTCGTGGTCGAGAGCATCGCGGTCGGCGCCGAAGGCTGGGTGTCGGGCATGTCGAACGCGTTCCCGAAGGAAGGCGAAACGCTGTTCCGCCTCGCGAAGCAAAAGCGCTTCGACGAAGCGCTCGCACTGTATCGCTGGTTCATGCCTCTGCTGCACCTCGACGCACGCCCGGACCTCGTACAGTGCATCAAGCTGTGCGAAGAGCTGGTCGGCCGCGGCAGCGCGGTCACGCGTCCGCCGCGCCTCGCGCTGCAAGGCGACACGCTCGCGGAAGTGAAGGCCATCGTCGCGAAGGCGCTCGAAACGCGCCCGGCGCTGCCCGACGTCGGTCTCTGATCGACGCCCCTGCGGCGGCGCGCGGGCTTGCCCGGTGCGTCGCCATCCGCGGTCCGGCATGGCCTGCGGTCCCGCTCGCCCCGGCGCCAGCCCGCGCCGCGCGTGAACGGGCCATGGCCCGCCCCGGTCGTTCGAACCGGGCGACGCCGGCCGGCAGGCGTGCGCGCTGCTCCGTCGGAGCGCGCGCCACGCGCGCCTGCACCGACATTCTCCAGGAGACACGCCCATGCCAGGCCAAGGCAATGCTCACCCGTCTGTCCCGCTTTCCCGTTCCGCGCACCCCGACGCGGGTCACGGCAAGTTCAAGAAACAGCTGTCGCTGACCGATCTCACGTTCATCGGCCTCGGCGCCATTTTCGGTTCGGGGTGGCTGTTCGCCGCGAGTCACGTGTCGACGATCGCGGGCCCGGCCGGCATCTTCTCGTGGCTGCTCGGCGGCTTCGCGGTGCTGCTGCTCGGCATCGTCTACTGCGAACTCGGCGCCGCGCTGCCGCGCGCCGGCGGCGTGGTGCGCTACCCGGTGTTCTCGCACGGCCCGCTGCTCGGCTACCTGATGGGCTTCATCACGCTGATCGCGTTCTCGAGCCTGATCGCGATCGAAGTCGTCGCCGCGCGCCAGTACGCGGCCGCGTGGTTTCCGGGCCTGACGGTCGCCGGGTCGAGCGACCCGACCACACTCGGCTGGCTCGTGCAGGCCGCGCTGCTCTGCTTCTTCTTTTACCTGAACTACTCGAGCGTGAAGACGTTCGCGAAGGCGAACAACATCATCAGCATCTTCAAGTTCATCGTGCCGCTCGCGGTGATCGGCGTGCTGTTCACGTTCTTCAAGCCGGCGAACCTGACCGTGCACGGCTTCGCGCCGTTCGGCATGCCCGGCATCGAGATGGCCGTGTCGGCGGGCGGCATCATCTTCGCGTACCTCGGGCTCACGCCGATCGTGTCGGTCGCGAGCGAGGTGCGCAATCCGCAGCGCACGATCCCGATCGCGCTGATCCTGTCGATCCTGCTGTCGACGCTGATCTACGTGCTGCTGCAACTCGCGTTCATCGGCAGCATCCCGACGGCGATGCTCGCCGCCGGCTGGCACGACGTGAGCAAGGCATTCTCGCTGCCGTACCGCGATATCGCCCTCGCGCTCGGCGTCGGCTGGCTCGCGGTGATGGTCGTCGCCGACGCGATGATCTCGCCGAGCGGCTGCGGCAACATCTACATGAACGCGACGCCGCGCGTCGTCTACGGCTGGGCGAAGACAGGCACGTTCTTCAAGGTGTTCACGCGCGTCGACGAAGCGTCGGGCATCCCGCGCGCGGGCCTGTGGCTCACGTTCGGCCTCGCGATCTTCTGGACGCTGCCGTTCCCGTCGTGGGAAGCGCTGATCAACATCGTGTCCGCCGCGCTGGTGCTCAGCTATGCGGTCGCGCCCGTGTCGGTCGCCGCGCTGCGCCGCACCGCGCCCGACCTGCCGCGGCCGTTTCGCGCCAGCGCGTTCGGCATCACCGGCCCCGCGTCGTTCGTGATCGCCGCGCTGATCGTCTACTGGTCGGGCTGGAGCACGGTGTCCTGGCTGCTCGGCCTGCAGATCGTGATGTTCGCGATCTATCTCGCGTGCCGCCGCTGGGTGCCGACCGCGCACCTGAGCCTCGCCGAGCAAGTGCGTTCGTCCGCGTGGCTGATCGCGTTCTATGCGGCGATGATCGTGCTGTCGTATCTCGGCGGCTTCGGCGGCACGGGCCGGCTCGCGCATCCGTACGACACGGTCGTCGTCGCGGCCGTCGCGCTCGTCATCTACTACTGGGGCGCCCACACGGGCGTCCGTTCCGACAAGCTGCAGCTCGACGACGACGACTGACGCGCCCGCGCCTTTTTCCCCTTCCATCGGCCGGGCGCAGCACGCCCGGCCCTGCTTTTTTCCGAGGAAAACCATGCAACTCACAGGTCAGCTCCTGATCGGCCAATCGGCTGTCGCCGGACAGAACGGCACCCTCCACGCGATCGCCGCCGCGACCGGCGAACCGCTCGAACCGGCGTTCGGCGGCGCGAGCCTGCACGACCTGGAAACGGCGTGCGCGCTCGCCGACGACGCGTTCGACACGTATCGCGAAACGTCGCTCGACGCGCGCGCCGCGTTCCTCGACGCAATCGGCCGCCACATCATGGCGCTCGGCGACGATCTGATCGAGCGCTGCGTCGTCGAAACGGGGCTGCCGCGCGCGCGCATCGAAGGCGAGCGCGGCCGTACGGTCGGCCAGCTCGCGCTGTTCGCGTCGCTCGTACGGGACGGCGGTTTTCTCGACGCACGCATCGACCCGGCGCGCCCCGAGCGCAAGCCGTTGCCGCGCGTCGACCTGCGCCTGCGCAACGTCGCGGTCGGGCCCGTGGCCGTGTTCGGCGCGTCGAACTTCCCGCTCGCGTTCTCGGTGGCCGGCGGCGACACGGCGTCGGCGCTGGCGGCCGGCTGCCCGGTGATCGTCAAGGCGCATTCCGCGCATCCGGGCACGTCGGAACTCGTCGGCCGCGCGATCCAGCAGGCCGCACGCGAATGCGGGATGCCGGCCGGCGTGTTCTCGCTGCTGTTCGACGCGTCGCGCGAGATCGGCCAGGCGCTGGTCGCCGATCCGCGCATCAAGGCGGTCGGCTTCACGGGCTCGCGCCGCGGCGGCGTAGCGCTGATGCATATCGCGGCCGCGCGAGCCGAGCCGATCCCCGTCTATGCGGAAATGAGCTCGATCAACCCCGTGCTGCTGTGTCCCGCCGCGCTCGCGGCGCGTCACGACACCATCGCCCCGCAGTTCGTCGCATCGCTCGCGCTCGGCGCCGGCCAGTTCTGCACGAATCCGGGCCTCGTGCTCGCGGTCGACGGCCCCGCGCTGCGCGCATTCGAAGCCGCAGCGGCCGACGCTGTGCGCGCCGTGGCCGCACAGACGATGCTGACGCCGCCCATCCACGCGAGCTATGCGCAAGGCATCACGGCGCTGCGCGATCACGATGCGGTCGAGCTGCTGGCCGAAGGCGCGCAAGGCGGCCGTCACCAGGCCCGCGCGGCGCTGTTCGCGACATCCGCCGACGCGTTCATCGCGCATCCGGAATTGCGCGACGAAGTATTCGGCCCCGCATCGCTGATCGTGCGCTGCCCGGACGCCGACACGCTGCATCGCGTGCTGAAATCGCTCGAAGGCCAGTTGACGATCGCCGCGCATCTCGCCGACGGCGACGCGGCGCTGTTCGCCGCGCTGCGCCCGACGCTCGAACGCAAGGCCGGCCGCATTCTCGTCAACGGCTTCGGCACGGGCGTCGAGGTCGGCCATGCGATGGTGCACGGCGGCCCGTTTCCGGCGACGTCCGACACGCGCACGACGTCGGTCGGCGCGCGCGCGATCGAGCGCTTCCTGCGCCCCGTGTCGTATCAGGACCTGCCGGACGCGCTGTTGCCGGAAGCGATCCGCAGCAGCAATCCGCTGCACGTGCCGCAACGCATCGACGGCGTGCCTGCCCCGCGGGAGGTGAACCATGTCTGAGCAAACCACCGAAGTTGTCCTGTCGCTCGATGAAGTCCATGCGCTCGCGCTGCGCGTGCTGACGCACAACGGGATGTCCGACGCGCATGCGCGCGCGATCGCCAACGTGATCACGCAGGGCCAGCGCGACGAGTGCCATTCGCACGGCGTGTACCGGCTGCTCGTCTGCGTGCGGTCGCTGAAGAAGGGCAAGGTCGATCCGCAAGCCGTGCCGACGCTGCGCCGGCTGTCGTCGTCGATCGTCGCGGTCGACGCGCATCGCGGCTTCTCGCTGCTGAGCTTCGAGACGGGGCTGCCGGTGCTCGTCGAGATGGCGAAGCAGCACGGCATCGCCGCGATGGCGATCAACCACTGCTATCACTTCTCCGCGCTGTGGCCCGAGGTCGAGGCGATCGCCGCCGAAGGGCTGGTCGGCATCGCGATGAACCCGAGCCACAGCTGGGTCGCGCCGGAAGGCGGCCGCGAACCGGTGTTCGGCACCAACCCGATCGCGTTCGCGTGGCCGCGCCCGTTCGGCGAGCCGTTCGTGTTCGATTTCGCGACGAGCGCGATCGCGCGCGGCGACATCGAGCTGCACGCGAAACAGGGCAAGGCGATTCCGCCGCACTGGGCGATCGACGCGGACGGCCAGCCGACCACCGACCCGAAGGCCGCGCTGCAAGGCGCGATGCGCACGTTCGGCGGCCACAAGGGCTCGGCGCTCGCGGCGATGGTCGAGCTGCTCGGCGGTGCACTGATCGGCGACATGACGAGCCGGGAATCGATGGACTTCGACGAAGGCGTCGGCGCGACGCCGTGCCATGGCGAACTCGTGATCGCGTTCGATCCGAAGGTATTTCTCGGCGACGATCTCGATGCGGGGCTCGCGCGCGGCGAGCGGATGTTCGAATCGATCGTCGCGCAGGGTGCGCGGCTGCCGTCGCAACGGCGCTTCGACGCCCGTGCGCGCAGCATCGCGAACGGCGTGCGGATTCCGAAGGCGCTGTACGACGAGATCCTGACGCTGCTCGACTGACGCGCGATCGAGCGGCACGGCGCGGCTTCATCGTCGGCGGAACGGGCGACGAGGCCGTCGCC